>JBJOPA010000223.1:0-8430 GCA_046051005.1 Bacteroidota bacterium | reverse complement strand
AATTTATAATTTGTTGTGCTAACTTCAACTTTTCCAAGTGCTGGTTTACTAAGGCTTCTCCTTTATTACCTATTTCTTTGAACCGTTGTTGTGCTTTTTCAATATCAATTTTCCGATACGTTTTCTTTCTTGATTTTTTGACAATGGGTTCGCCAATTTGCGCAATAACTTCTAACTCTTGCAATAACTCAATATTACTATCGTTAGTCGCTTTTTCCAAATACGTTAATACATGCTCATATTTTTCATCGTCAATTTCAACGAGTGTTTGGCTACGTGCTTTCAAGTATTGAAGGCTTTTTAAATCCAAAGCCTCTAAATGTTTCATCAAAAGGTCTTCTTTCTCAAATAAGAAAAAAATGGCTTCTTCATTTTTCAAAATGCACCACAACAAATACCATTCGCCTTGCTCATGGTGTTGCTTTACTTTTTTCCTAATTTCTGTCAATATGGAACGTGATTTTCTTTCTCCTGCCCGAATTTTAGGGCTGCGGAGCGTTCCATCTGGGTTTTTGATGTAGTCAACAAAGCAGGGTAAGTCTTCGCTAACCCCATTATAAACCAGTTTAGCAGACAATTGGGCTTCTTCGTTTCTCAAAAACGCAAATGAATTTTTATTTAGCCCGATATGCGTTTGATTGCTCTTGCCGCGCCCCAAATCGGCATCAGACAATTGTTTAATTCCAATTTCACTATTTGGATTGATTTCAAAAAAAGGGGTCATAACAAACGTAACAGTTGGTTTTGAATAAACAGATAATGTAAAATGGCATAAGCGGTATTAACACTCACTGCATTACCTGCTTGTTTGTATAGTTGGTGGTCGCTAACACCTGCATTTTTGGCATTTTGAAAAAACGCAGTATCAAACCCTTGCAACAAAAATGCTTCTTTGGGCGTAATGCGTCGAATATTATGGGTTGCCAATTCCGCTTTCGTAAACGTTTGCCGATGATAATGAATAGGGTCGATAGCTTGCAAAAAACCATCACTATAATAATTGTCTTGACAAGCGCGGTGCATTTTTACCATCGTTGCCGTCAACGGACGCGCAACAAATGGGTTAATTTCAGAATTGGACACAAAGTTTTTGGAACCATTTGACAAAATGGTCGGCTTTATTTTATCGGATAAATAATATTTTGAATCTACTTTTTTTTCTAAGATATCTAATACATTCGATTGCCGAAGAATGGAACAATGCCCGTTCAATGGTTTAAAGGAATATTGAACTGCTGATGCAGAAAAAATAAAAGAAAGCGGCAACTCGATGCGAGAAGCAAAGATAAATACGCGGTTTCGCACTTGTGCTAAATTGAACTGCGCTGTATTGAATACATCGAAATAAATATGCGGATAGCCATTATCTCGAAGGGTTTGAATAATTTGATGAAAAGTACGCCCTTGATCGTGTGTTTTTAGATTTTTTACATTCTCTAAAAGGACGAAAGGCGGCTGTTTCTGTTTTAAAATATCGGCAATGCGATAGAATAAATGCCCGCGTTCATCGTCAAAACCTTGTTGTTTGCCCATCATACTAAAGGCTTGACAAGGGAAACCACCTGTCAACAATTCAAAATCGGGCAATTGTTGCATACGAGTCGTATCTCCCGTGAAAGAGACAATATCACCCATATCAATTTCCTCCCCCCCAGTATCAAAGTTGGCTTGATAGGTTTTTTGTGCATAGGCATCTATTTCCGAATAGCCTACGCAAGGTGCGGCAAACGAAAAATCTTTTGCTAGTAATTCTATGGCACGACGAAAGCCGCCGATTCCTGCAAATAATTCTACATGACGTATCATAAATACTTTTTTACCTGTTTTCCCAATAGTTTTGCCAGTTGAACGGGTACGGCGTTGCCCACTTGTGCATACCAATTATTTTGGCTGCCCCTTAGAAAAAAATCGTCTGGAAACGTTTGCACACGCGCCGCCTCCCGCGCACTCAAACCACGTGCTTGCGTAGGGTGGATATACATGTTACAGTCGAATTTCATGTGCGAGGTAATCGTTTTGCAGACTTTATTCTTTTCCAATTTAAAATATTTATCTTTGAACATATGATTACGAGAACCATACGGCATTATATCCGCAATAGATGCATGCAACGAATTGGCTCCTTGTGGCAATCGGTCAAAAATCTCAATGTCGCGGTCATTGTTAAAGCGATTTTTATGATTAAAGACATAAGAAACACAACGGTTTCCATTCAAATCATTTAAAAACACATTATTTTCTACCGTTTGGCGCGTCATCGTAAAACCATATGCCGTATTTTCCAAACTATTGTCATTTTTTAGGCGTTTGGGTGCTAATGCGGGTAGCTTCGAGAGTGCGTCTTTTAAGCTATAGCCTGTTTCAATCTGACTTGCTTTGAGATCCGTAAAAATCTGTTCGCTATTTACGCCCATTCTATTACCAATCAAAAACAATCGCTCTCGATGTTGCGGAATTCCAAAATGTTTCGCATTTAAAACGGCATAAGCCATGTCGTAATCATCACCCAAATATTGATGAAAATTCGCCAATATTTCGTCCATTCGATTTGCCATGCCTTTCACATTTTCCATGATGAAAAATTTAGGGCGCGTGATAGACAAAAATTGTAGATAGGCTTTATACAAATGATTGCGAGGGTCGTCTAAAATACGTTGCCGATTTGCCATTGAAAAGCCTTGACAAGGCGGTCCGCCACAAACTAAATCGACATTTTCTAATGACCAATTTTCTTTTTCTATGGTTAAACACTGCACCAATTCTTGAATGTCGCCTATGAAATAGCGAGAAAGTGGCAAATGATGGTTGAAATAGTGCGTTTCGCCAAAGACCGCATCTATTTCATTTACCAAAACACATTCAAAACCAGCTTGTTCAATACCCAAACTCAAACCACCACAACCCGCAAATAAATCGACAAAACGATGGCTTGACGCAACCCCTGTTTGGGGTTTAAAATATTTACGAAAAAAGGGATATTCTGATTGCCATTTTGATAGCGTGAACCACAAATCGCACCATTTTTCATAATCACTTTCGGAAAGGTAAGGTTTTATGGATTCATAAAAGCGTTGGTCACTTTTTTCTATACTTAGCTGTTCTAATGCTAAAAGCGTTTCCAATTCTATGATGAACTTTGAAAGGGTCGATTTTAAGTTCTTCGTATTATATTTCAAATAATATTCTATCATCTTTTTTTCTATAAAAATGTTTTAAAAACACTCACAAAGATAGTAATAAAAAACAAAATCAATAGAATTACCATTTTTTTTGTCAAAAAAAATGGTAATTCTATTGATTTTGTTCAGTTAGGTAATTTGCTGTATTATTAGCAAGAAATTAACTACCCAAAATACCCCCCCCAGTATTTTGCCCGTTTTCGGGTGCGGATACTGGGGGGTGGGGTGGGAGACAGCCAAATTAATTATCGCCAACCGCGACGTTTCGTAACTGGTGGTTCTCTAAAATTACCGTTGATAAGTTTAACTTCTGATAAATTATCACGATAGCCAAAAGTGAGCGTATCCGTCAGAAAAGCATCTATAAATGTCTCATAGCTGATTTTTCTTACAGAACGAAACTGAATCGTTACCATCGTTCGACTATACGGCTTTAAACAATAATTCTCTACTGATTTTTTGTTCATTATTGTATTAATGTTGTCAGACAGGCTATACCATACCAAAGAATCAATCCCTTTTGAAGAGACCAATTTCAAGTCATTCAATGAAAAACATTTTGCAGTATCTGAATCATTAGACAATTGCGCACCAACAATAACCGTATTTCGAGAACGCCGATAACTTGCCGCCGCTAAAAAATTTAGAAACCCATTGTTATACAATTTGCCAAAAATTTGCTGACTATCTCTGAAAATTGCGAATCTTTGGTTCGTATCTGCCATAACGCAATAATAGCTGTGGGAAGGATAACAGCCCAAACAAGCAAACATCAAAATTATTGTTGTTGTAAATAATAATTTCATATTTTACATCTTTTTTTGAATTAATTGATAAAAAGTAGGCAGATGAAGATACGTAATTTTTTTTGATTCTCTTACAAACCGACTTCTCTGGCGACGCGACTTGCGGTTGGAAAATGAATCAAGAAATGCACCAGTCCCGCGATGGCTAAATAAAGCATTTGTTTGTCTGCCGAAACGAAAAACGTCACCAATGCAAGCAAATTACCTGCTTCAAAAAAAGCCCATTTTGTCATCGAAGCAGCGCGATAGGCACTCATTTTGCTGTCCGCATCAAGATTTTGGTCGTTTAGGATTTCAAAAATCTTTTTTCGGAACATAAAATAACCTGCCACCATCAGCCCCATCATCAACAACGGCGCATATTGCACGAGCGGTGAAACTTGTGGCGTTTCGTTCAGCTTCAAAAAGGCGGCTACTCCCGCAAAAACAAATTGCCCCACAAATAAAGCACCAAATAAAATTTGGATTTGCTGAATAGAATTTTTGTTTTCCATACGATTTTATTGTTTTTAAACGTGAAAAGAAATAAAATTTTAGCACAACTGGTTGTCAACAGACGACCAAATACTGGGGGGTAGCATTTTCCAAAATATTTTTTATTTTCCAATACAAAATTTTGAAAAAATATTTTCTAACAAATCGTCGGTAGAAATTTCGCCCGTGATGCTGCCCAAATGATGCAACGAACGGCGAATGTCCATCGCCACAAAATCGGCAGTAATGCCCGACGACAAGCCCTGCAACACATCGTCTAAACTCGTCAAACTCAATTGCAACGCCTCAAAATGTCGCGCATTGCTGACGATGGCACTTTCGGCGTTCACCGCGCCTTCGGACACCAAATCGTGTAGTTTTTCTTTCAAATACGGCACATTCATGCCATTTTTGGCAGACATGGACATGATTTGCGCCTTTTGCAACGCGATTTTCGGAAAATCGCGGCTTTCCCAAACCTCTTCCGACGAAAAGAAAAACGGCGGAATGTCTTCCTTCTCGGGCGTTAACAACCAATCGGGTTGATAATAAGGTTGTGTATCCATTTTGTTACAAACCACCAAAGTCCTGATGTCGTCGTGTTGAAGGGCTTGTAAATCCGACAAAACTTGGTCAATTTTCGTCTCGTTGATGTCGAACAAATAAATCAAAATGGCTGAACTTTTGACTTTTTCCAACGTTTTTTGAACGCCGATTGCCTCTATTTGGTCGGTTGCTTCGCGGATGCCTGCGGTGTCAATGAGCCTAAATTCGATGCCTTTTATATTCAAAATTTCCTCCACCGTATCGCGGGTTGTACCTGCAATTTCGCTCACAATGGCGCGTTCTTCTTGCAACAAAGCGTTCAGCAACGTGGATTTTCCTGCGTTCGGTCGCCCCGCAATCACCGTCGAAACACCATTTTTGATGGCATTTCCTAAGGCAAACGTATCCATTAAATTTTGCAAGAGTTTGCGCAATCGTTGCACCAAATTTGCCAATTGCGTTCGGTCGGCAAAAACGACATCTTCTTCCGAAAAATCCAATTCTAACTCAATCAAACTGGCAAAATTTATCAAATCTTGCCGCAAATTTCGGATTTCGACGCTGATTCCGCCGCGCAATTGCTGCATCGCGATGCTGTGCGACGCTTCGGAACTCGATGCAATCAAGTCCGCCACCGCTTCGGCTTGGCTCAAATCCAACTGTCCGTTCAAAAAAGCCCGCAACGTAAACTCGCCCGCCTGCGCCATGCGTGCGCCCGCCTGCAAACACAATTGCAACACTTGTTGAATGATATACGGCGAGCCATGCGTCGAAAATTCGACCGTATTTTCTCTCGTATAAGATTTTGGCGTAATGAAAATCGAAGCCAATACTTCGTCCACGATGCGCCCATTTTCGTCTCGAATGGTTCCGAAATGAATGGTGTGCGTTTTCTGTTTTTCAAGATTTTTGCCAAAGAAAATTTTGTTGGCAATCGCAATCGCATCAGTTCCTGATAGCCGAATCACCGCAATCGCGCCCACGCCCGTCGGTGTCGCCAACGCTACAATGGTGTCAGATAAATTATGTTTTGAATACATTTTTTTTTGTTTTTTATGCCCCCCCCCAGTATAAATCGCCTCAAATCCTCCCGAAAGGGGGACGAAAAATGTTTTTGAGGCGTTGGAAAGAACTATTTTCGACACAAAAGTACAATTTCTATTAAAAATGAAGAAAAGGATTTACTTTTGCTGCCTAATTTTTTTTATTTATTAAAATTTTATTTATTTTTGATTCAATATTTTCGTAAAAAAATAATTGACAATCAATTGTTTACGCATAGCGATAAATTATTGATTGCCGTGAGTGGTGGCGTAGATTCGATGACATTGGCTTGGCTGTTGCATCATTTGGGCTATCAAATTGCGTTGGCGCATGTCAATTATCAGCGTCGTGGCGATGCCTCTGATGCCGACGAAACCCTCGTGCGTGCGTGGGCGATGGAAAATAAAATTCCGTTTTTTGTCGAAAATTTTACAAAAAATTTGTCAAGCAAAAATACAAATTTTCAAGCCCTTGCACGCGAATTTCGATATGATTGGTTTGAAAAATTGTTGGAAACGCATCATTTCGACTACATTTTGACCGCCCATCATGCCAACGACAATGCCGAAACTGCTTTGTTGAATCTCACACGTGGCGCGGGTTTGGCGGGTTTTTCGGGCATCAAGCCCAAGCAAGGGCGGCGCGTGCGACCGTTGTTGTGGGCAACTAAAAAGCTGATTCTAGAATTTGCAATGCTGCAAAAAATTCCATTCCGAAACGATGCGTCTAATTTTACGGACGACTACGACCGCAATTTTTTGAGAAACCAAATTATCCCAAATTTTGAAAACTTAAATCCCAAATTTGTAGAAACATTGAATCAAAATTTGCTACATATTTCTGATTATCAACAATTTATCAATCAATTTTTTGATGATTTGAGAGAAAAAGAAATCCACCAACAACCCGACAACTCATTTTTGATTGAAAGAAAAACGATTGAAAATGCGACAAACCCAACCTTGTTTTTGTTTGAATTGTTGAAAAATTTTGGCGCAACCAACCAAACCATTGCGCAAATTTGGAAAGCAATGAACCAAATTACAAAAAGTGGAAAACGATTTGAAACGTACTCAAACAGTATTTTCTTGGAAAGAGATTTTCTGAAAATTGAAAAAAAGTTTTCAGAAAACAATATTCTCCCCCCTTTTGGGGGGGCTGGGGGGGGCTATACTGGGGGGGGAGCATTTTTGGAAAAAAAATCTTTTGAAAATGAAAATATTATAATTTTTGAAAACCTAAAACTCGAAATTGTAGAAAATGTTGAGATTGAGTTCGATATAAAATTTGTTTATTTTGATTTTGATAAAATAAAATTTCCGTTAGAAATTTCTAATTTTCAACTCGGCGACACGTTTCAACCGTTGGGCATGAACGGAAAATCTAAAAAATTGAGTGAATGGTTTCGCCAATCAAAATTTTCATCAAAAGAAAAAAAAGAAATTAAAATTTTGAAAGAAAAAGAAAGCAGCCAAATTTTATGGCTCATTGGTCATCGCGCCGACGAGCGTTTTAAAATCACATCTGCTACAAAACGCATTTTGAAAGTCGAAATTTTGAATTAAAATACGTTAAAAAAACACTTCTTGCGCCATTCTGAACGTGTTGGCGTGCGCGTCCACGATGTCGCGCAACCGTTCGGAATAGCCGCCGCCCATGCAAACCGCAACGGGAATATTATTTTTTTTACAAATTTCAAACACCATTTTGTCGCGTTTTCGGCAACCTTCGGGCGAAACATTGAGTTTTCCGAGTTTGTCGGTCGCCAAAATATCTACGCCTGCATTGAAAAAAATGAAATCGGGCTGATGCGAATCCAAAATTTTATTAAAATTTTCGTAGAGCGTTTCCAAATAAAATTTGTCTTCCGTTTCGTCTGCTAATCCAATATCCAAGTCAGATTTTTCTTTTTGGTGCGGATAATTTTTTTCACCGTGCATCGAAAACGTAAATACGCGGGGTTCGTTTCTGAAAATTTCTGCCGTTCCATTGCCTTGATGTACGTCTAAATCGAGTATCAAAATGCGTTTGATGTTGCCTTCGTCGAGCAAAATGTTGGCAGCCATCGCCGCATCATTGAGCATACAAAATCCTTCGCCGCGATTGGTAAAAGCGTGGTGCGTGCCGCCTGCGGTGTTCATCGCCACGCCATGTTGCAGGGCAAAATAGGCGCATTCGAGGGTTCCATGTCCGATGGTGATACAACGTTCGACAAAATGTTCAGTCATCGGAAAGCCGATTTTCCGAATTTCCTTTTCCGTTAGTTCTAAATTTCGGATTCTTTGCCAATAATCAAGGTCGTGCGTGCGGATAATTTTTTCAGTCGAAAGTTTTTGAGGATGAAAGAAATTGCTTTCAGAAATGGTTCCTTCATATATCAA
>JBJOPA010000222.1:0-3079 GCA_046051005.1 Bacteroidota bacterium | reverse complement strand
TAAATTGAAAAAGATAGGTATTTTGCTGTTTTTTATGGCAATTTCAAGCATTTCACTCCTTGCACAAACGGGAAAAGTACGCGGCAACGTCTATGACAAAGCCAATGGACAACCAATTCCTTATGCGAGTATCGTATTTCGCGGCGGCACGTTTACAGGAACGACAACCGACCTCAACGGTTTTTACACGCTCGACGTAGAGGCAGGAAGTTACAATATGACGGCTTCATTGGTCGGTTATGATAGCGTTTCGGTCAAAATTACAGTAGATGCGGGCGGCATCATTTCGCAAACGTTTCAGCTTTCCGAAACCAGCACCGCGCTCGAAGGCGTGGATATTTCGGCACGAAAAGAAGCGCGAAAAACCGAAGTTTTGATTTCCAAACTGACCGTCACGCAAGCGCAAATCAAATCGTTGCCCTCAACAGGCGGCGAACCCGATATTGCACAATATTTGCCTGTGTTGCCGGGTATTATTTCGACAGGCGACCAAGGTGGACAAATTTTTATTCGCGGTGGTTCGCCTGTGATGAATAAAATTTTGCTCGATGGCATGACAATTTACAATCCGTTTCACTCCATCGGTTTTTTCTCGGTTTTTGAAACCGAAATTATCCGTTCTGCCGACGTTTTAACGGGTGGTTTTGGTGCAGAATATGGCGGACGTATATCAGCAATCGTAGATTTGAAAACCCGCGAAGGCAACAAAAAGAAATTTTCAGGCATGGCTTCGGTGATTCCGTTCATGGGCAAATTTTTGTTAGAAGGACCACTCATCAAGCTCAAAGAAGAAAACGGCGGCAGCAGTTCATTTATTTTAACTGCAAAGAAATCTTTGTTTGATTACACGTCAAAAAGTATTTATAACTATGCGGCTCCCGATTCGTTGGGCTTGCCTTTTGCATTTACCGACCTTTACTCGAAGGCATCTTTCGTAGCGGCGGGCGGCACAAAACTCAATTTGTTTGGCTTCAATTTCAACGACGGCGTGAATTATTCAGGCGTTGCCGACATGAATTGGCGGTCAACGGGCGGCGGTGTGAGCTTCAACATCGTTCCCAATTCAACGGAAATGATTATCGGCGGTGCAGCAAATTACTCAAATTACGATTTGCAATTGACCGAAGACGGAAAAGACCCACGCAAAACCAGCATCTCCAATTTTGCCATCAATCTCGATTTCACGTTTTATAGAAACAAAAGCGAGTTGAAATATGGCATAGAAGCATCAGGTTTTGGAACCAATTTGAGTTTCAAAAATCCGTTCGGCGTGACGTATCAACAAGCCGAAAACACGACAGAATTGGCGGGTTTTGTAAAATATCGCCGTACAATGGGCAAATTGGTGATTGAACCAAGCCTTCACATCAGAAGTTATTTGGCATTGGGCGAGTCGGTTTTTGAACCGCGTTTTGCTGCAAAACTCAATGCTTCGGAGCATCTTCGCATCAAATTCGCAGGCGGTTTGTATTCGCAAAACTTGATTTCGACCGTCAGTAACCGCGATATTGTCAATCTTTTCAATGGCTTTTTGTCGGGTCCAGAAGAAACCATCAGACAACCAGGTTCAAATGCCGAAACTACATCGCGATTGCAAAAAGCATTTCACGTAGTGGGCGGTATTGAAATTGATTTGGGCAACAACATGGAACTCAATATCGAACCTTACTTGAAAAATTTCACGCAATTGATTGACATCAATCGTACAAAAATTAAATTGGAAGACCCCAATTATATCGCCGAAACGGGTCGCGCATCGGGCATTGATTTTTCTTTGCGACGCGATACGAAAAATCGAAATATTTGGTTGACTTATTCACTCGGTTACGTAAAACGAAACGACGGCGAACAGGAATATCCGACCAATCAAGACCGTCGCCACAATGTGAATGTCGTAGTGACGCAAAAATTTGGGAAAAATTTTGAGTTCGGATTGCGTTGGAACTATGGTTCGGGCTTTCCGTTTACGCTCACGCAAGGTTTTTACACGCCGTTTTCGCTCAACAATGGCGTAGGAACCAACATTTTGACAGGAAATCCGTCTTCGATTGGTGTCAATTATTCGCCAACGCGAAACGGTGGACGTTTGCCAGATTATCATCGCCTCGACTTGTCTTTGAAAAAAATATTTAATTTCTCAAAAACAAGTCGCCTAGAAGTCAACATTTCAGCGACGAATAGTTATAACAGAAATAATATATTTTATTTCAATCGCGTCACTTACAAGCGCGTCAATCAGTTGCCATTGTTGCCAAGTTTGGGCGTGGCTTTCCACTTCTAAAACTGGACATTGACAATCAAAAAAAAAGAGGCATTGCAACGCGCAATGTCTCTTTTTTTTCACAAAATTGACGAGGTGTTGAAACGCCTCGCTACAAAAATTCTCGTCCCTGCGGGACTAATGAAATGCTTTTTCCCTAGTCAATTTTCATTAAAAAAATATTTCAAAAGGACAATTTTATTGTAGCGAAGCATTAAAACAATCAACACATATTTTTTTTTCTTCCAACTTCCTCCCTTCGGGGGGATTATACTGGGGGGGTGCTTTTTTTTTGAAAATTTTTATTTTTTATTTTCTGACAACACTTTATTTTCTGACAGGAGTTGTTTCAATACGCCATTTGTCCAACCGAAGCCATCTTGAACGGGATATTCGCCGCCGCCAGAAAGTAATGAAAGGTCTTCAACATTATATTTTTCTAACATTTTACCCGTTTTTTGATAGACTTTTACGTTCAAATTTGTCCATCTCGTTTTGATTTCGTTCGACAAATCGTTAAATCCATAATTTCTCAACCCTTTTATCGCCACCCATTGCAAAGGAGCCCAACCGTTTGGCGCGTCCCATTGTTGCCCTGTTTTGTAGGGCGTTGCCACGATTCCGCCTGCGCGAAGGAGTTGTTTTTGGGTCATGTCCATCACGCCTTTTGCTTGTTCGGGCGTTGCCATATTAAAAAATAATGGAAACAATGCCGCCGCTGAAATTTTATCCGTTCGTTGTTTTTTGACGAAATTATAATCAAAAAACATTTTTTGAGCGGGGTCATAACACAACGCAGTCAAGGCATTTTTACGGGCT
>JBJOPA010000221.1:0-3744 GCA_046051005.1 Bacteroidota bacterium | reverse complement strand
CATCGAAAAATTCAAAAATTTTACGCTCGTCGAAGCCGATATTAAAACGGGGCGGACGCACCAGATTCGGATTCACGCCCAAAGCATCGGCTATCCGTTGGCAGTTGACCCCATGTATGGTCGCCGCGATACGCTTTTGTTGTCCGAAATCAAGCAAAAAAGGTTCAAAATTGGAAAATATACCGACGAACAACCCATCATGACCCGCAACACGCTGCACGCCTATCGCCTCGTGATGCAAAACCCCGATACGCTCGAAACCATGACTTTCATCTGCGAACCGCCCAAAGATTTTCGCGCATTACTCACCCAATTGAGAAAATGGGGAAAAGCCAGCGTATAAAACGTATAAAAAAAAATCTTCAAAAGAAGGATAACAAAACCGCTTCGTACACGCGCACGAAGCGGTTTTTTGTTTGAATTTGAGAGGGATTAAAATCCCTCGCTACAAAAACGGCAGTCCCTACGGGACGCTTTTTATGGCGCAAGTCATAAAAATAGATAAACTTTAAGTAAAACAATAACAATTATGTTTCAACGCCTCGCGGCAAATGCAGCAAAAACGTTAACTAAACGGAATTATACTGGGGGGTGGCTTTTTTTGAGAAAAAAAAATTAAAAAATCAAAAACTTTCATTGAAACTTGTACTTTTGTCCGACATTTTTTCAATAGAAATCTTAAATATTTTTTTCAAAACTAAAAAAAATCTTGATACGATGAAAATACGATTTGCCCCCACCCTTCTCCCTTTTTTATTTTTAATTACTTCAACGATGATTGCCCAAAACACCCCTAATTTTTTAGACGAAAAAATTTATCCCACCTACGAAGGCGACGATTTAGGCGTTACTTTTTCGGGGAATACGATTGCTTTTCGCGTTTGGTCGCCAACGGCAAGTCGCGTCATTTTGCGACTTTACAAAGGAGATTTTGACGAAAAGCCTGAAAAAACCATCGAAATGATCCAATCCGAGCGCGGAACTTGGCGTTATACTGGGGGGGAGACTTTGAAAGGCATGTATTACACTTTTCAAGCAACCATTGACGGAAAAGACCGCCGCGAAGTGCCAGACCCGCAAGCAAAAGCCGTAGGCGCAAACGGACGACGCGGGCAAATAGTATCAGCCGAAAACGCAAATCCCGATGGTTGGGCAACCGACAAATCGCCAAAATTTGGAATCGGAAACGATGCTATTTTGTATGAATTGCATGTCCGCGATGCCTCTATCCAGCCCGAATCAGGCATTCAAAATCGGGGTCGTTTTCTTGGTTTGACCGAAAAAGACACCAAAACACCCAACGGAATTTCGACGGGTTTGTCGCACATCAAATCTTTGGGCGTTACGCATGTCCATTTGTTGCCCTCTTTCGACTACGCATCGGTGGACGAAGTTGCAAAAATTTTAAAATACAATTGGGGCTACGACCCGATGAATTTCAACGCGCCCGAAGGCAGCTATGCCACCAACGCCAGCGACGCGGCTACCCGTGTACGCGAGTTCAAAACATTGGTCAAAACTTTTCATGAAAACGAGTTGCGCGTGGTGATGGACGTGGTCTATAATCACGTTTTCAAAACAGAAGATTATTCGTTTGAAGCCTTAGTACCAGGCTATTTTTTTCGGCAAAAAGCCGACGGCACGTTATCTAATGCGTCGGGTTGCGGCAACGAGACGGCTTCCGAACGCCCAATGGTTCGGAAATATATTCTCGAATCGGTAAAATATTGGGTAGAAAATTATCATGTTGACGGTTTTAGATTTGATTTAATGGCGATTCACGACCTCGAAACTATGAATTTGATTGCCCGAGAATTGCGAAAAATCAAGCCCGACATCATATTGTATGGCGAAGGTTGGACGGCGGGCGATTCGCCTTTGCCCGAAGCCAATCGCGCTTTGAAAAAACACGCCAATCGCCTCGAAGATGTGGCAGTTTTCAGCGACGACATCCGCGACGGACTCAAAGGTTCGGTGTTTGAACACAAAGACAAGGGTTTTGTTAGCGGAAAAACCGGCATGGAAGAAAGCATTAAATTTGGCATTGTTGCCGCCACGCAACACCCACAAATTGACTACGCAAAGGTCAATTATTCCAAAGAATCCTACGCGGCGAACCCCAATCAGACGATTGCGTATAGCGAATGTCACGACAATCATACGCTTTGGGATAGATTTTTGAACTCCAATCCGACAGATTCGGAGGCAGAACGCATCAAAATGTATCAACTTGCCAATGTCATCACGTTGACTTCGCAGGCGATTCCGTTTTTGCACGCGGGACAAGAGTTTTTTAGAACCAAAAATGGCGTAGAAAATTCTTTTGACCAACCCGACAACATCAATTTGATGGATTGGACGCGCAAAGAAAAATACATTTTTCAAACCCAATTTCTCGCAAAATTGATTCAATTGCGCAAAAATCACCCTGCGTTTCGCATGAAAACTTCGGCGGACATTGCCAAACATTTGAGTTTTTTTGATAAAACAAAATTGAAAAGTGACAATGTCGTAGGCTATCAAATTTCAGGAAATGCAAACGGCGACAAGTGGAAAAACATTATCGTGATTTACAATGCCAACAAAACGCCTATCAATTTTGATTTGCCCGAAGGTCGTTGGTTTGTTGCCTTAAACGGCGCGGGCATCATGGAAAAAGGCATCGGTCGGGCGCGCTTACACAACATAAAAGTCAACGGTTTGAGTGCCATGATTTTGTTTCAACGCTAAAAACAAAGCGCATTTCAACCTAAAAACTCCTCGCCCGCGTGATGCGGACGAGGAGTTTTGTTTTTAGTGATTGAGAATTTGAGAATTTTCAAAATATCTTTTCACCAATTTGTTGAATCGAGTGATTATCATATAAATCAAAAACACACACCAAAGGTTAAACCAAAATAAAACGTTACTTATTTTTTCTCTCAAAATATTGTCTTGAACAATAAATGTTTTGTCCATTTTAGTTTTATTGGAATCCAAAAGTTCTTTATTGAAACCCAATTCTTCAATATAATAGCCTCTCAAATAGCCTTCCATAGAAATATCCACTTTTGCTTTCACAAGGTAAAAACAAAATATTAAAATTAATGAGCCGATAATGCTTACCAAGCCTATTTTAAATCCTTTCGGGTCACGCCGAAAATCATCTCTATATCCAAAATAAAAAAAGGCAATCAACAACAACGCATAAAATAGTCCCATTCAAATTTACTTATTTTTGTTACCTTTTTCATGTTTTCTTTCCGCCCAAGCGATATATGCAATAATCAAAAGCAATACTAACATGCTTATTGCACCATGCGTGCTAGTAACACGATTTTCGGTTTCGTAATCCGCAATTGAAAGATATATTTGCTTTTCATCTTTAATGCCATAAATTGAAATTTTTCTAAATCCAAAATACTTTTTCCAAAATGTCAATGCTTTACTTTGCACAAGTTTTTGCAAATAATCTTCTTTATCTATTGTTAATGTGATTCGGTCGCCCCCCCCAGTATTAGCAATCAAATTTGATATTTGGGTTGCATCATAAACAACACCAGAAATATCGAAACTAAAATCTGGATGTTCTTTAATATCTAACGCCAAATATTCACTACTTTTGCTTCCTGTTTTTATGGACGGCTTGCTGTTCAAGGTGAACTCAATGCTTACTAAATCGTTTGTGATCACCTTAAAATCTTGACTCTGTTTGTAAAAATATACCAATCCAAAGACGCAAAGAAAAAGAGAAACATAAAAAAT
>JBJOPA010000220.1:0-4270 GCA_046051005.1 Bacteroidota bacterium | reverse complement strand
TCATAAAATTTGCTCTAATAATTTGATATATAACGCACAACCTTCTAATATTTCGCTTTCAAAAACAAATTCGTCGGCGGTGTGCGAGCGGGCAGAATCGCCGATTCCAATCTTCACGGTTTCAAAATTCATCAGCGATTGGTCGCTCAACGTCGGCGAACCGAACGTCGAAAGCCCCAAATGCCTACCCCCCAGTATAAACGGGTGATTTTCCGAAATTTGAGACGAATTGAGCCGAAACGAACGCGCCTGCATGTCAGATTGAAGCATAGGTTTTAAAATATCAAAAATTTCGTTATTCGTATAACATTCGTTACTCCGAACGTCTATCACAAAACGGCAATGGTCGGGAACGACGTTGTGTTGCCGCCCCGCTTCGATTTGCGTGACGCTCATTTTCACCGCGCCCAAAAGCGGCGAAATTTTTGGAAATTTGTAATTTATAATTTTTTCAATATCTTTTAAAGCCACATAGATGGCATTGATGCCTTCCTCGCGTGCCGCGTGACCCGCTTTCCCGTGCGCGACGGCATCAACGACCATCAGCCCTTTTTCTGCAATCGCCATTTGCATATTGGTGGGTTCGCCGACGATTCCGAAGGCAATATGGAGGTTCGGCGGCAGGTTTTTGAGCAACAAAGCGATGCCATTTGCGCCCGAAATTTCCTCTTCTGCGGTTGCGGCGAGCAATAAATTATATTTTAAATTTTTATGGTTGTAAAAAAACAAAAATGCGTTTATCAATCCGACCAGCGATGCGCCTGCGTCGTTGCTGCCGAGTCCGTAAATTTTACCGTCTTCATGGCTCGGTTTGAAGGGGTCGCGCGTCCAACCTTCGACGGGTCGAACGGTGTCGTGATGCGAATTTAGCAAAATAGTGGGCAAATTTTCATCAAAATATTTGTTGAATGTCCAAATATTATTCTCAATTCGATGAGTTTTTACTTGATTATTTTGCAAATATTTTTCGATTTTATTCGCCGTTTCTATTTCTTCTCTCGAAAAAGAAGGCGTTTCAATCAAACGCTGCAATAAACTGATGGACATAAAAAAAAATAAGCGTTACAAAATTAAAAAAAAATATACTTTTGTGAATGCAATCGCAAATGTAGGCGTTGGCGTTCATTTTGTGGCGTTTTTTTTTCATTTTATTCAAGTTTTGTCATCTATTTTTATGTTTAAAAAATTGATTATCAATATTTTATTTTTGTTTTTTTCGATAAATATTTTGTCGTCACAAACTGTTGAAACGTTTAAAAGTGTTTTTGAATCGGCAAATATGGCTTATGAAAGTAAAAAATATGACGAAGCCATCGAAAAATATGAACGGATACTGGGGGGGGGCTTCCGCGACGCTTCGGTGTATCACAACGTCGGAAATTCGTATGCGCAACGCGGGCAAACAGCACGCGCACGACTGAATTTGGAGCGTGCATTGCGTTTGATTCCAAAAGATGCGGCAACATTGCAAAGCCTCGATTTTGTAAAAAAACAAATTGTGGACGACATTCCCGACGTGTCGGCTGGCGGATTGTTTAGTTTTTTTCGTAATATTTGTGAATGGGGTGGCGCACGGTTCTGGCGTATTTTTTCGTTGGCTGCGTTGTGGTTGGGCATCGGCGGGCTAATCGTTTGGTTGGTTTCGGACGCTCGCATTTGGAAAAAACGGGGTTTGTTGCTAGGAATTGGCGTTTTGCCGCTCTGTTTGCTGTGCTTTGGACTGGCGTATGGCGCATTTTCGATAGAAAACAACACGGATTTGGCAATCATCATGCAATCTAAAACGGCGTTGAAAGTGTCGAGCGACGAAAACGCCGTCGAAACACAATCTTTAAGTGAAGGAATCAAGGTCGAAACCAAAGAAAATTTTGGCGGTTTTACGAAAATAAAGTTGCCCAATGGCGCAGAAGGCTGGATTTTGACGGCAAATTTAGAACGGATTTGAGGGTTTTCGTCGCCGAAAAACCCGTTTTGATATAAAAAATTAGAAAAACTTTGGAAACTTTTAAAGCATTGAAAGTTTCCAAAGTTTTTTTTTGTACCTTTGCGGCGAAATTTTTTAGAACAAAAAAAAATGATTGAAAGTCAAAAAGTAAATATCATTCGTAGAGCCGAAGCCCTGTTTTTCAAATACGGCATTCGCAGCGTGACGATGGACGACATCGCCAAAGAATTGGGCATTTCCAAAAAAACTTTATATCAAAATTTTGAGAATAAAAATCAGTTGTTGACCGAACTCATCAACGACCACAATTTTCGTGACCAAACTGAGTGCGCAAGAATCATTAAAAGTTCGATGGACGCGCTCGATGAAATCGAAAAAATAACGCAACACGTCTTGAACGAATTGGCGCGTTTGTCGCCGACGTTTATCTTCGATTTGCAAAAATATCACCCCGAATTTTGGACGATGGTGCAAAATACTTCTAATGAATATATTTTGTTACAAGTCCGCGAAAATCTCGAACGCGGCATACGCGAGGGCTTGTATCGAAAAGAATTGAACGTGGATATTATTTCAAAATTGTATGTTTCAAAAGTTTATTGTGTGTTAGATGAAAATATTTTTCCGCAACAGAAATACGACAAAACCACACTTTTTTTGGAATATATTCATTATCATTTATTCGGAATTTTGTCAGAATATGGACTCGGAATTTGGAAAAGCCGAACCGCTAAAAAAACCTAAACAATTATTAAATCAATGTGTTATAAATATTTTTTTTATCAAATTAAAAATCACTAATTTTAACTTAATACTTTTTTTATATGAAAATTTTTCAAAAAACTATTTTATTGACTTTTATACTGGGGGGGGGGCTTTTTGCCAACTTTGCGGTGGCGCAAGACAATAAAATGACGCTTGAACAAGCCATTGAATATGCCCAAACGCATGTCAACAGCATCAAAGCGGCGGAGGAATCTATTAAAGATGCGGACTTGCAAATCAAGCAAAGCAAAGCAGCGGGTTTGCCACAAGTGAACGCCGAGTTGGGTTATCAGTTCTATTTTGCGCGTCCACAAGCCTTGTTTCCAGACTTTTTTACGCCTGCGGTGTCGGGTATTTTGGCGGGCTATGGCGTAAAAGATGGTCGCGGCAATCCAATTGTTCAGCTTCCTGCGGGCGCGCCATCGAAGGTTTCTTTTGTGCAGCGCAACCAGTTGACGGCGGGCGTAACGGCTTCGCAATTGGTTTTTAGCGGCAGCTATTTGGTGGCTTTGAAAGCCGCAAAATTGTATCGAAATTTTGTTGATGTACAACTCGAATCTAAAAAATCTGACGTGCGTTATCAAGTGACGGACGTTTATTTGCCCGTTTTGTTGGTCAATGAAAGCGTCAAAACGTTGGACAACAACATCACAAATCTCGAAAAATTGTTCAGCGACACCAAAGCGATTCTCAAAGCGGGTTTTGCCGAACAATTAGATGCCGACCGCCTCGAATTGGCGATTGCGACGCTCAAAACGGAACGTGAAAATTTGTTGCGTCAAAAAGATATTATCCTCAACGGCTTGAAAATGGTGATGGGCTATCCGCTCGAACAACCGCTTGACGTTGCCGACGATGTCAATAAATTGATGTTAAATGGCATAAACGTATCCGAAAATTTGAGATACGACCAAATCAAAAGCTATCAAGTGGTTAATTCGGGCATTGAATTGCAGAAATTGAACATCGAATTGAACCAAAAATCGGCGTTGCCAACGGTGGCGGCGTTTGTGAGTTGGCAGGAAAGTATCGTGAGTAATAATTATTTTACGGAATCTACCAGCCGATTGCCGACGGGTTTGGTTGGCATTAAAGCAACGTATAATATTTGGGACAATCACGAACGTTTGTACAAAATTGACCGCGCTCGATTGGCGGTTCGTCAGCTCGAATTGCAACGCGGCGACCTCGAACGCGCCCTCACGATGCAGGTTTTGAACGCTCGCATTGCGATTACGACGGCTCAAAAACGGTTGGCAAGTCAACAAAAAAATCTGGAACTTGCAGAACGTATTTATAAAACTACGCAGATAAAATACAAAGAAGGCGTAGGTTCGAGCTTCGAGATGGTGAGTGCGGAACAGCAAGTGTATCAGTCGCAACAAAACGTGCGTCAATCGCAGTTTGATTTGTTGCAGGCGCAACGCAATTTGATGAAAGCATTGGGAAAATAAGGGAAAAAATCAAAAATTAAGAAAAAATATTTTTTCGCCTTAATTTTGACTACCCCCCAGTATTTCCCCCCGAAAAGAAGGAGAAATAGTCTTTTTGAATTAAAAA
>JBJOPA010000219.1:0-2507 GCA_046051005.1 Bacteroidota bacterium | reverse complement strand
GTTCCATTGAGTGTGTTAAAGCCGAAGAAATTATTTTTAAATGTTGCCGTAAAAAAACTGCCGGGTGCCACTTGTTGGGTGTAGATGAGGTCAATATTGAAAAAATCAATCACCCAGTCATCACGCAATTTTCCTACATTTGGGCGCGGTTGCAGCGTTCCATTTTCTTCGAGTTGAAAATACTCTTTCCACAACAATTTGTCCCAGTAATGTCGCATTCTGAACGTCAAATTGCTCAACGCATTGAATTTGAAAGCGAAATACATCGAATTTACGACGGTAAATTCATCGCGGCGACCAAATTTTATGTCTTGGTCTCCGTTTCGTTTTGCATAACCATAATCGTTAATATTTCCGCTCACCGAAGGTTCATACGTGATGCTAAATTGGTTGCTGGCGCGCCACGTGACGCTCGAACCAATTTGATAGAACTGCGACATTTTGTCAAAATCGCGCACCATTCCCCACGTATAAATGTCGCCATAGACTTGTTTGCGACGGTCTGTACCGAAATTGATGCCTAAATTGATAGAACGCGGAACGGCAAATTTGCGCGACGTTTGTTGCGCCCGTGCCTCGAAATAATCCGCATTTTGAACTGGGTTGATGTTCATGTACATATTTGCCCAATATTGATTTTTGAATTGTCCCCAAAAACCTAAATTCATATTGAACTCTTGATAAACCAACGGTGACAATCGCGTCGAATGATTGGCTCCAAACCACCAATTGGTTTGGTTAAAATGTTTTAAAAGCCCTTTTTTCGCGGGTTCAAAAGTGCTGTAATTCATGCCGCCACCTGAATTTATATAGTTGTTGCCGCCATACATCACGCCCAAATCGTTGGGGTCCCAATCTTTGGTCTGAAAATCTTGCCCAATTCCGTAGTTAAATTGTCCGCTCACTTTTCCGACTTCCCAGCCGCCTGCATAACCCGTTGTGACCGTTTTTTTGAACGCTGAGGTTTCATTTATCTTCGTTTCCTCAAAAATATTGCTTGAACTGAACTTTAATTTCACTTCGTAATTATTTTTTTTGTCGCGTAGGCGCGTGCGTATCGAGGTCACATTTGCATCGCGTCCTTCGTGTCCGCTTCGCAACGTGGTTGCCGAAGTGAGTGAAAAATCCGAATTATTTTTGAACGTCGGATTGATGGTAAAGATGTTATAATTCGTCAAATCGCCTGTTTTGAAACGGCGGGTCGCGCCTGTTTGCGTATTTTCGATGGTGGCAAACATGGGCGCGGCAACGGCATTGAAAAAGCCAATCCCAATTTTTGAATTGGTGCGCCCCGATATTTTGGTGGCGTTGAACAATTGCGTTTCGGCAGGATTTCTTTTGATGATTTCATTCGCGCCCAAATTGCCTTCTACTTCGCCATATCTTTGCGGTTGCCCGCCTACGCGACGCGAGTAAAAGGTGTTGGCTTTGTTCAACAAATCGGTTCCTTCCGTGAAAAAGGGGCGATTTTCGCTGAAAACGATTTCAAAAGGCGTAAGATTGACGCGGCGGTCGTCGGAACGAACTTGCCCAAAATCGGGAACCAGCGTCATGTCGAGTGTAAAACTTTCATTGATGCCATATTTTACGTCCATACCGCCATTAATGCTCGTCGTTTTAGAATTTGTCACGGTTCCGTCGTCATTTTTCGATGGAATATTGCCCACATTGGTCGCCAAATAAGGTGAAAACGACAAACGTACTGGGGGGGTGATATTTTCAAGCGGCAACACCTCGCCCCACTGAATCACCAAGCCCGAAACCTTCGGAAATATCGGACTCCAAGTGTCTTGTTCGCCAAAGCGATTGACGCGACGCGCAAACTGAATGCCCCATTTTTGAATCTGTTTTTTAGGAAAACGAAGGGCGGAATACGGTATTTTCATCTCCACAACCCAACCATCTTCTTTGATGCTGACCTTTGAATCCCACACCAAGTCAAGCGAAAAATCGTTATTTCCGTTGCCTTCTACGCGGTCGTCGGCTTGTACACCTGCGGCGGTAACGTGGAAACGGGTTCCGTTTTGGTCGTCGTCATAGGTGTCGAAACCGACCATCACGCGGTCCACCGCGCCCCAAATATTGTCTCGTGGCGACAATTCTCGCCCGATTTTGTTGGGTTCGTCGTCGTAACAATAAAAAGAAACGTATATTGCGGAGTTGTCATACGTGATGCGCGCATTGGTTTTGAACGAGGCGTGTTTGCCAAAAGACGGATCATTGGTGACAAAATCGGTGGCGATGTCGGCATTTTTCCAAGCAGCGTCGTCCAAATTGCCGTCAATTTTAGGGGCAACATCGGTTTTTTGGATTCGATAGCTGTGTTTTTGTTGCAATACAAGCGTGTCATAATCTTTCCAAATTGGTTTTTTATTGGCATCAAAAGTGATGGTTTTGCCCACTTTTTTTTCTAATTCCGTTTGTTGCGCGGGAAGATTGGTGGCAAAAAGCAAGCAAAAAATGCTCAAAACCGCCAATATACTGGGGGGGGGGGTATTTTTAGGTTG
>JBJOPA010000218.1:0-3425 GCA_046051005.1 Bacteroidota bacterium | reverse complement strand
CATTCAGCATAAAACTAATGCCGCGATAAGCAACGCCTACGTTTTTGTATTCTGTTCCATCAATGAAAACAGAAGCCAACACCATTTCTTCTGACTTTGAGATATGGAAAGAATCGAGCATTTGAGCAAAATTTTTCTGCTCAAATCGAATCGAAATGTCGTGTACCCGTTGGGTAGAAAAGAAGTCGTCGCTTGGTTCTTTTGTATTGGGCAAAGTAAGATATCCGAAGCAAGCATAAGGGTCAAAAGGCGTTTGCGCGCCTGAAAACACTTGAAAAGCAAAAAAAGAAACCGCAACAAGCGCAATTTTTTTAAAGATTGGAAACAAGGAGTAAGGTTTTTTCATCTTTTAACAAAGTAAATTAAGACTTTTTTTTTATGAATTTTAGAAAAAAACGTTGCAATGATAGCAGTTTTTCACCATTTAAACGTCATTTAAACGAATAAATTTTTTTATACCCATTTTTAACGTTAAAAATGGGCATAAAAAATTGATTTTTAGGCGTTTATACTGGGGGGGGGCTATTTTTTGCTCGCAAATGCTTTTTTCTTTTCCAACAATAGATTGTCCATTTCTACATCAAAATTTTGTTGTTCAAAATCGGCTACATTTTTTGTTGCAAACGCCCGAATCGCAGGCACATCGGGAGATTGATAAACCAATTTGCCTTTTTGAAAAATGGGAACCAACAAATCGCGTCCGTCGGGCAATTGATTGGGCAACGTTTCGTCGAATAAAATATCGTTTTCACCCTTCCTTCTTCGGACGTTCAAAATTCCGGGCGTACTCATTTTTATAAAGTCTTCTGAATGTTTCATTTTAAAATCCCATTCATTTTGTTCATTTTTGATGGCGGCTAATTTGTAAACGCCGCCCAAAGCGGGTTGGTCGTAGGCGGTTACCAATTTTGTTCCCACGCCCCAGACGTTTATTTTTGCTCCTTTTTTCTTCAATTTTTCGATTTCATATTCGTCCAAATCGTTGGAGGCGACAATATTGGTGTTTTGAAAACCTGCTTCGTCGAGCATTTTCCTTGCTTCGATGCTCAATTTGGCGAGGTCGCCACTGTCTAATCGGATTCCGTTTAAATCAAAACCTTTTTCTCTCAATTTTTTCCCCGTTTTGATTGCTTTTTTAATGCCTTCGGCGGTGTTAAATGTATCAACGAGTAGGGTAGTGTTGTTGGGCATGTGTTGGGCGTAGGCATCAAATGCCGTTTGTTCGTCGTCAAAAGCCATCACCCACGCATGGGCATGCGTCCCTCGAACAGGGATTTGATAGGCTTGACCCGCCCAAACATTGCTCGTAGCGTGACAACCGCCGATAAAAGCGGCTCGGCTTGCTGCCAACGCGCCATCTACGCCTTGTGCGCGACGCAAACCAAATTCCAAAACGTCATCGCCCGCCGCCGCTTTGACGACGCGAGTGGCTTTTGTAGCGATTAAAGTTGAAAAATTAATAATATTTAATAACGCGGTTTCAACCAATTGTGCTTGCAGCAAAGACCCGCGAACCCGTATTAATGGTTGATTTGGAAACACAATTTCGCCTTCTGGAATGGCTTCGATGTCGAGCGAAAGGCGCAATCGTTGCAAATAATTGAGAAAATGCTCATCGAAAAGCGGTTTTTTGTCTATTCCGCGCAAGTTTCCAAGAAAAGAAACGTGTTCTTCGGAAAAAGTAAAATTTTGCAGAAAATCAATCGCCAAATCTAAACCACAATTCAAGGCAAATGATTGACCAAACGGCGCACGGCGAAAATATAGATGAAAAACGGATTCTTTATCCGCCATTTTTTGTTTCCAATAGCCATACGCCATCGTCAATTGGTATAAATCGGTGTGCAAAGGCGGCGGCGGAGTAGGGCGACCCGTTCTTACATTCGTCATATCTTATCTTGTTTTTAATTTTTTTTAAAGGAGAAAAATAAAAATTTCGCACAAAGATACGCACTTAGTTTGAAACTCAAACTAAGTGCGTATTGAAAAAGACAAATAATGGATAAAAAAAGAAATTTTTTTGAAAAGATACCTTTCTCCCTTCCTTCGGAGGGGCTGGGGGAGGATAAATACTGGGGGGTGAGATTTTAGACCTTCAAGAAAATATTTTTCCAGTAGAAGACGTATAAAATTGCCCAAAACAAAAACATGTGAAAGAGTGCAAACAAAAAAGAACTCATTTTTTGTTTTTCTTCGACTTCTTGAAATGCGGTGGGCGTTTCTTTTGCTGTTATTTTTTTACTACAGAAATCGGAAAAAGTTTGTTTTTCCAAAGTGACGGGAACGAAAAACGTTTCATATAATTTTTGCGAACCGCCAATTTTTTTAGGCGAAACGATGCCCAATTCTGTTGCCGTTTCGTATTCACTATCAAATTTTATTTTATTTAAAGTTTTCACAAACATACCCGCAATTACAAACGCCAACAACGAGTTCATGCCCAAAACCAAAAACGGTTTTGTCCAACTTTTGAAGTTCAACACGTCAATCAAAGCCACCAAAACGGCATTGATGACCAAGCACCAACCGCCCATAAAAATGACATAAGTGGGCGACCAAACGGGTTTTGAAATCGGAAAAGCCCATTCGCCCAACACCCATTTTTCGTTAAGTAACCAGCCGCCGAGCAAGCAAATTGCGCCCAAACTAAGCATTTTGACAACCAAAATGCGTCTGCGTTTTTCGGAATCAATCAAATTTCCTGTCAAATAACCAATTATCATCGTCGCCACCGACGGCAAAGTCGAAAGCAAACCCTCTGGGTCAAAAGGCGTATCGAAGCCTTTGTAGAGGTGTTTTGCGCCCATCGCCCACAAATCTACTTTGGTCACTAAATTTTCTTTAATCCCTTGAAAAGCCGTTCCGTCGTGCCAACCAAAAGGATACAACGGGTCGCCAAACCATTTCATGGTCAGCCAATAACCGACCAAAATGGCAACGCCAATTGCCGCCGTTGCCCATCGCGGAAATGTGACGCAAATGAGTCCCCCCAGTATATACGCCAAACCAATGCGCTGCAAAACGCCCATGATTCGGAGGTTTTCGTAGCTCGAAAGGCTGTTCAGATACATGCCCAACAGCAAACCGATTAGGAAAATGGTGCCGCCACGTCTGATGATTTTCCAATAAACGGACGCATCGGGTCGGGTGGTTTGGTATTTTTTGAGCGAAAACCAAGCCGCCACGCCCACCGTGAAGAGAAAAAACGGATAGACAAAATCCGTCGGAGTCCAGCCTTGCCATTTGGCATGTCGAAGCGGCGGATAGATGAACGCCCAAGTTCCAGGATTATTAACGATGAACATGAGGGCAATCGTCATGCCGCGAAAAACGTCGAGCGCGATGATGCGTTGTGGCGTGGATTGATTTTCCATGTGAACGATTCTTTTAGTTGATTTTTTTTGATAATTGCAAAATGCGGTCAA
>JBJOPA010000217.1:0-5307 GCA_046051005.1 Bacteroidota bacterium | reverse complement strand
TAAATTTACAGGAAAATATGCCATAGTACTGGGGGGGGCATTTTTTCTACTTTTTTTTGATAAAAAAACAACAGAAGTATTATTTTTTTCCAAGAAGTATTTATCTTTGTTTTATGAATCATAATAAAAATAAAAAAAGATGAATTTCAATTTGAATAACGACCAGATAAATGAAATAATGAATCAAACCTTTGGAAGAATCGCTTTTTTTCACAGAGATACTGATTTAACGGATAAACAATTTTCAGCTTAACTCGACTTTATCGCGATAAAAAGAAAATAATAAAAAATCATTTAGAAATCTATTTTTTTTCATTAATTTAAAATCATAAAATATGAGTGTAATAACTGTTCCAGTAGGGTCAAGTTTCAGAAAAAATGTTGCAGAATTTGCAATTGAATTTCTAAAAATTGGACTTGTGATTAAACCTTTGCAATTCCTTTTTAAACGTAGAACGCAACAATATTTACTACGTTTAAAGATGTCACCACAAAATACGATTGGAAATGACATTTTCCGATTGTTGGACAAAGACGCTTTGAAACCCATTCCATTCTTTGAAGAACATGACTTAAAACACCTAATTTTAGGATACGGAATGTCGTCAGAAGAAGAAGTCCGCATGCAATGCTATTTACTGGGAAATGGAAATAGAAGCATGTCTTGCCTACTTTTTGTTTTGTCTGGATTATTGCTGCCGTCTTGTTGGAAAACTTTTTATGATGATTACAACAAAGGCAAAAAATCAAAAAATATACTTAATCTAAAATTAGAGGATTGCTTACATCTCTCGACAACAGAGATACAGCATAAGTATAAAAATTCAAAAGACAAATAATGAGCTTTGAAGCCATATTTAACAACAATTAGTCAAAAAATAATCAAATATACTGGGGGGGGCGTTTTTTGGAGTAAAAAACGCCCCACTCTTTGGTTAAAAAAAATAAAAATAATTCGATGTTTATACGAAAACAAATAATTATAGCGGTCATTTTGGTTGCATATTTATCAAATATCAGCATGACAGATATTTCTTTCACAGGATTTTGGACTGATTTGATATTTGTGTTCTTATTAATAGTCCTATTTATAAAAACCTTGTCTAATAAGTATTTAAAATACGCAACCACAACAACGCTGCTTATATTTGCACTTATCACCTTCTTATCAAACCCTTTCCTTATTGATACATTTAAAGTGAGAAGTTTTTATTATCAAAAAGTAAATGGAAGATGGTTTCATGCTTATTTTAAGCCCGTAGGTGCATATTCAGGAGGTTACGGCAACTTTTGGATAACAGAAAGTCCTACATTTTTTCCAATCATTGAAAGACCTGTTTGTTATGAAAGAACAGTACACCATGACTTTAGTGACGACACAAGCGACGGTCAACCCATTGACAATTATGAAGTTGTCAGAAGTTACATCAAAGAAGAAATCATTAAAAAATCAAAATAAAACAATAACATAAGTCTTTACACCGAATTAGTGGACAAATATACTGGGGAGGCAATATTGTTTAGTTAATGATTTTGTCGCATTCGCCGCGAGGCGTTGAAACGCCACGCTAATAAAACGGTCGTCCCTACGGGACTAAAAACAAGAGAAAACAATAAAAAATTAGAAAAAAAAATAAAAAAATCCCGTAGGGACGATTGCTATATTAGCGTGGCGTTTCAACGCCTCGCGACGGAAACGTTAGCAATAAAAAACGTCCCCCCCAGTATAAAACCCATAAAAAGCGGTTTCATACTGGGGGGGACGTTTTTTTAAAATTATATGGCACTCATGCCGCCATCAATGCCGATGATTTGACCCGTTAGCCAACTCGATGCGTCCGATAACAAAAAAGAAGTGGCATTTGCCAAATCTTCGGGCGTACCGAATCTGCCGAGTGGATGTCTTTTATTCGCCGCTTCGCGTTTGTCGTCGGTTGACAATAATTTTTTTGCCAACGGCGTGTCTGTCAAAGACGGCGCAATGGCGTTGACTCTAATATTCGCGCCCGCCCATTCCGCAGCCAAAGCCCGCGTTAAACCTTCAACCGCGCCTTTTGACGCTGCCACCGACGCATGAAAACTCATGCCGCGTTGCACCGCAACCGTACTAAACAAAACAACACTCGCCCCACCCGACCGTTTCAATCGAGGCAACATCGCTTGCAACAAAGACACCGCGCCCAACACATTGAGCTGAAAATCATTTAAAAAATCTTGATTCGACAACCGATTAAAAGGTTTTAAGTTGATGGTTCCAATTGCATAAACGATGCCGTGTAAAGTTTCGGGCAACGCATCGAAAACAGCATTGTTAGGATTAGCCGCGTCCCAAACCAAATGCTGAACACCCGCAACCGTCGCTTGTTCGGAACGAGATGCGCCAAAAACCGTCGCGCCTGCCGCCAATAATTGTGTCGCTACGTGCGCACCAACGCCCCCCCCAGTATCACCTACTACTAAATAGTTTTTTCCAGTCATATTTTTTTAAAACTTTTTTATATCTTTAAATTATTTTGCTGTCTTAACATTCTATTTGTCCAAAAGTTCCAAAAAAAAAGTCTTTTGCCGAAACAAAAGACTTTTTTGAAAAAACTCAATTTATTTTTAAATCTTAATTTCTCCCACCATATTAACAGGTTTGAGCCAAAGCTCAAATTGTTCTTCGGTCAAATAACCCAATGCGAGGGCAGATTCTTTGAGCGATGTGCCTTCGGCGTGTGCTTTTTGCGCAATTTCAGCTGCTTTTTTATAACCAATATACGGATTGAGTGCCGTCACGAGCATCAAAGAATTTTGGACATAAAAATCCATATTTTTTTGAATCGGTTCAATGCCAATTGCACATTTATCGTTGAAAGAAGCGCACACATCGCCAATTAATCGCGCCGAATGGAGATAATTATAAATCATCATCGGTTTGAATACGTTGAGTTGAAAATGTCCCGTCGCACCACCGATATTGATGGCAACATCATTGCCCAACACTTGGGCGGCAACCATGGTCATGGCTTCGCATTGCGTCGGATTCACTTTTCCGGGCATGATAGACGAACCCGGTTCGTTGTCTGGAATATGCAATTCTCCGATGCCCGCACGCGGACCCGATGCCAACAATCGGATGTCATTTGCAATTTTCATCATCGCGCAAGCCGCCGTTTTCAATGCGCCGTGCGATTCTACGATGGCATCGTGCGCGGCAAGGGCTTCAAACTTATTTTCTGCCGTAATGAACGGCAAACCCGTCAATTGGGCGATATAATCCGCCACGCGCTCCGAATACTGGGGGGGCGTGTTGATGCCCGTTCCAACAGCCGTTCCGCCCAACGCCAATTCCGACAAATGCGGCAATGTATTGCGAATGGCGCGCAAAGCGTGGTCAAGTTGAGAAACATAAGCCGAAAATTCTTGCCCAACCGTCAAGGGCGTTGCGTCCATGAGGTGGGTTCTTCCAATTTTCACGATATGAGCAAATTTAAGTGCTTTTTCGTGCAATGTATTGCGAAGTTTCAAAATATTTGGAATCGTATTTTCTATCAACATTTTATACGCCGCAATGTGCATGGCGGTTGGAAAAGTATCGTTAGAAGATTGCGATTTGTTGACATCATCGTTTGGACTGATGAACTTCTCTTCGTCCAACAAGGTGCCGCCGTTCAACACGTGCGCCCGATAAGCAATTACTTCGTTGGCATTCATATTTGACTGCGTTCCCGAACCCGTTTGCCAAACCACCAACGGAAATTGGTCGTTGAGTTTTCCTTCCAAGATTTCGTCGCAAACTTTTCCGATGAGGTCGCATTTTTCTTTACTCAAAATGCCCGAATCCAAATTGGTCAAAGCGGCAGCTTTTTTTAAATAAGCAAAACCTTCAATGATTTCTTTCGGCATCTTGTTGATGTCTTGCGCAATCGGAAAATTTTGGATAGAACGCTGCGTTTGCGCGCCCCAATATGCGTCAACGGGAACTTCTACTTTGCCCATCGTATCTTTTTCAATACGAGTTTTTATTACTTTCATTATTATTGTATTGATGATTTTTTTAATTTTTTTATAAATAAATTGGATAATCGCCTTTATTTTTTTCATTTTGTTTTGATTAAATTTTTATCCCCCTTTTGGAGGACGAGGGCTTTTACAAAAAAAACGTGCAAAAATAAGAAAGTCGTGGATTATTGGGTTGTTTAAATCATATTTTTATTTAAAATATTTAAATATGCTCGAAGTTCGGGGGTCAAATCTTTTTCTTCGTCTAAATCGTGTAAGGTTTTGACAAAAGCGACCGTTTTTTCGATGTTTTTGATGCGTTTCAGCGTTTCGTCGGCAACAGAGGCGACACTCCACTCCATGTTTTGAAACAGCGTTGGGGCGTTTGGCAATTGTTGGGCGGTCATGCCGAGTAAATAATAGCCGCCGTCGTGCGCCCGTCCGATAACAAAATCGTGGGTTTCGAGTTTTTCAAATGCATCTTTCAAAATCGTTGCGTCAAGCGTCGGACAATCGGAACCGATGATGAGGGCGCGGCGGGCATCGGTTTGGGTAAATATTGTTTCAAAGGCGTGTTGCATGCGTTCGCCCAAGTCGTCGCCCGTTTGCAAATATTTTTGATAGAGATGATTTTTAAATTCGTCGTCGTTGTTGATGAAATCTGCATAAAAAAGGCTGCGTGTGGGTTGATTTTGCCCCCCCCCCAGTATTTCGACCACATTTCGGGTCATTTCTTGCAATTTTAGGTAAATATTGAGGGCATTTTGTGGTCCAATTGTTTTGGCGAGTCGTGTTTTCACCTTTCCAAGTGTCGGATTTTTGACAAAAATAATAACCGTTTCCATAAAAAGAAAAATCAAAAGAGTTGAAATATGAAACTGTTTAAACTTTAAAAATATAACTCAAAAAAATGCGATTTTGGGGGGTATTGAATCACAAAATAGCATTTGAAGGAAATCTTCCGCAAAAATACGATAAAAGCGTGGATTCGGCTTTCAAAATAATGGCGCGTTTGATTTGGGGTTTTAAAAAACAAAATTTACCCTACATTTTCTCTTTCGGCTGTATTTTTTATAAAAAATCAAAATAAAACCGAACTTTTAAACTATTTCCACCTAAAAACGCGGAAAAAATTTAGTTTTTGCGGAAAAAACGGCGGAAATGCGGAAAAAACGTGAGAAATGCGGAAAAAATTCTGTTTTTGCGGAAAAAACGCAAGAATTGCGGAAAAAACAGCCCATTTTTTTTATTTGACGACATTTTTGCGGATTTTTCGGCGATTTTCACTTGAAAACAGCGATTTTTCCGAAAAAGATGGGCAAC
>JBJOPA010000216.1:0-6176 GCA_046051005.1 Bacteroidota bacterium | reverse complement strand
AAATAATTTCATTCAAATCCTTAACTAAACAACATTGACCCCCCAGTATATCGTCGAAAAAAAGCATCAAATCGGACAGATTTAATGCTTTTTCCTTGAAAAATTCGGTTATATTTTTTTGAAAAATGCCGCAAATGCAGACAATAGACGCGGCTGAATGCGCTGAACATGAAAATAATTTTTAATTTCAGTCCCAAAACTACTTTTGAATCGCGCCAAGTTTTCAGATTTTCCAACGCCTAAAAAATCGAAATTTTCAAGCCCTTTTTCGCGCATTTTTTGTATCATTTGCCAAAACAAAAGACTGTTTGCGCCTAAATTTCGATGCGCTGTATCTGAGCCGCCCGCGACAAAATAGGCATTTTTTGAATCCCAAACCAACAACGCCGACGCATAAATTGCCTTCGTGTGCGCGTCGCGTGCGAGAAAAATTTGTCCAGCTTGATTTTCTTTTATTTTTTGATATATTTTTTCTACAAATTTGAGTGAATAAGACAATTTTAGATGTTGCCGTGCGTAACTTGCTTGATTTGCATGATAAAAAAGCGCAACATCATCGCTCAAAATGACTTCAATATTCAGTTTTTCTGCTTTTCTAATATTACGTCTCACGTTATCTCTAAAATTTTCAAATATCATTTTTTCTGTTTCCAAAAGTGACAAAACAAATGAATTTGCATTTTTGATTTGAAAACCTTGCGACAACAATGGAAAAATATTTTTACAATCGTAATGAAAGTACTGCGAAATAAAATACTGTCCATCAAGTTCTTGAATCCAATTTTCCCAAATTTTATTTTCAAAATTAAATTGATTAGCACGTTTTATTCCGATTGGATAATCAAAAATGACGGGCAAAAACGGAACAAAAGGCGGCATTTCAGCCGTCCGAAAAAAGCCTCGCCCACGTGTACGCGACGTGCGAACGGTAGCCGCTACGACTTGTTTCGCTTCATTGAAAGCCAAAACAGGTTGCCATTCGCAACGGGTTTCGTCACAAACGGCATCAAGCCACCACGATTGTCCAAAGATAGGAACGTCGTTTCGATTCTCAATAAATTTTTTATATAATTCCTTTTGATTCAATTTTTTATAAAATATTATTTTTCGTATAAAATAACTTCAACTTGCCCCCCCCCCAGTATAAAACGCTTTTTCCAATCTTTTTGAAGCGTTTGTAGCTCTTCGGCAGTAAAATCATTCATAATATTGCTGTAAAAAATATACTTATTTTTCTTAAAATCTTTTGCTGCAAAAGTACGTATATCGCCATTGAGCGACAAATTTTCTTGCGCGTCGAGTTGCGGAAATACAGTACCAATGTCTGACATATTTAAATTATTTTTATCAATATAATTCATCATTTCTTTTCTCAATTCATAGAATGGGAGATGCGCCAATGTCGCGTCCCAACCCGTCGCAATCGGTTGCGGATAGACCCAAAAGTTGCCGGTCAACAAACCAAATATCAATATCCATTTTGTTTTCTGGCTTTTTAAAATAGATAAAGCAAGTAAAATCAATGAAATATAAATTGGTAAAAAATATCTATGCCCGTTTAAGCCTACATACAACAAAGCAGAAGGCGTTAAAAAAAGGAGGGAAAAAACAAGTAATGAAACAAAATCAAATATTTTTTTATCAAATTTCTTTCTAAAAATTGCATAAAAAATAGCAATCCACAAAAACAAATGACCAAAATCAATCAATCGCCAACCGACTACAAAAGCGTTTTTCAATAAACCTTTTCCATCGCTTTTTGCAAAAGAATCTGCCCACGACGAACCGCCAAAATAGCCAATCCAACCTTTTGCCGTCCAATGCCAAATTAAAAAACCAAGACCAAAAATTGCCGAAGGCAAAAACGGAACGACAAATTTTTTGAATAAAAATGGAATATTTTTAAAATTTTGTTTGATGAAAACTCGATTTACAAATAAAAATTGGGCGAAAAGTACCACCAAAGTCATCATTCCGCGCAAACTGGTCATCGAAAGCCCCAACGCGCCGATGCCCAAAATAGTGTGATTATTTTCAAAAATACCGCGCAAACTCATTGCAAAAAATAAGCATAACACAACGTCTGGACTCACCAAAACTGCCTGACCCGCTACGACAGGCGACGCGCACAAAAAAGTGCAAAACCAAGCCCCCCCCCAGTATCCAAACAAAAAATCGCCCAATTTGTAGGCTTGACAAATTAAAATTAGTAAAAAAAATAGAATATATAAATGACTGATGAGCAAATTTTTATAAAATATTTTCCACAAAAAAGCAAGCCCAAAACCGAATAACGGCGGATGCCCGCTGTCCATCTCATCAGGCAATAGGAGCGAGCCAAAACCGTTTTCGTAAAAATGGTGGGCATGTCGAGAGGCGAGTTGAACGGTGTCCCAAAAGAAAAAATGGTCGCGCACGAGCCACGTCACGAGCATTGCCGCAAAGTAGAAAAAAAGCAACGGCAACGGTATTTTTTTACCGAAAAATTGAATAGATTGCATTATTTTTGACCCTATTTTGAGCAACAAAAGTAAGAAAAAATATCGAAAATATGAGAAACCAAAGAAAAAAACGCTGGAACAACGCGGCGCACATAGCATTGTTACTGGTGTTTTACGCGCTTTTGTTGTTGCGAAATGGTTATGTTTTTGGCGGAAATGACCACGCAGAAGTGATGAGCTATGCAAAATCATTGAAAGACAATAGCTTGTATTTCAATGATTTATACATAAAAAATATGTCAAATTCTGTTTGGAACGAACGCTTTTTATTTTCTAAAATATTGTCTTTTTTTGTCGGACACAATTTTGAATGGTTGATTTTTGGTTTACACGCCTTTTTTTCGGTGCTGATACTGGGGGGGGGCTTTCGGATTGCAAAATTTTTTATTCGTCACGATTTTTGGGTTTGGACAGCGTTGTTTTTTGTTTATATCGTTTTAGGAAATATAAATTTAGGTGGTAATGAGTTGTACTACAATTCGCTGTTGGCAGGTACGATTGCAACTGCATTTTGTATTTGGAGTTTTTATTATTTATTGAAAAATGAACTTGCCCTCGCGTGGGTGGGCGTGGCGTGCGCAACATTTTTTCAACCTTTGTTGGGCGTACAATTTTTCGGATTGTTTATTTGTATTCAATTGATTATTAGTTTTTTACAAAAAAATAAAAATTTAAATCAATTCTATTTTCCATTCGTTTGGTTGTTGACTGCGGGCATTTATGTCTTTTATTTGACAAAAAAATATAACATTTGCAGCGAAAATATAAATGGCGCAACTGCTTGGGAAGTGATGTTGTTTCGTGCGCCGCATCACTATTTTCCAACGGATTTTGGGTGGATAAATTACTTGATTTTGATGCCCATATTTGGTTTTGGAACGTGGTTTTTCAGCCGTGAAAAGGGTAGGGAAGGGCAAATTTTATGCTGTTTTTTTGCGTTGGTTGGCTTGGGCGCGCTCATTTATACGTTCGGCGTTTTGGGATTGAAAAATAAAACCTTGATGAGTTTACAATGGTTTTCGACAACGATTTGGTTGGAACTCTTTTCTGGAATTGCGCTGTTTTCTTTTTTAGAAAATCAAATTTCAAATATTCGTTTTTTATATTTTTTAAACGCTAAAATATTTAAAATCAATGTTTTAAAAATTGGTATTTCATTTATTGTTATTTCAACTATTTATTTTTTAATGTCACCGAACCAAAGACTTTTTAAATCGAAAATATATGATTTTCCTAATTTTGAAAAATCGTTGGAAGTGGATATTTCAGAAAAAGTAAAATTGTTAACGCCTAAAAATGCTGTTTTTATTACACCAACGAATACAACTTATTTTAAATATTTTTCGGAGCGGTCGAGTTTTGTTGATTTTAAGGCGATTGCACATCGGTGCGATGCCATTTCGGAATGGTTTGATAGAACAAAAAAAGTATATGGATTTGAAAGAAACAGGCGTGGATTTGCCTATTCGACTTGGGCAAACGAACAGTTTTTGAAACGAGACGAAGCCTTTTTTGAAAATCTTCGCGCACGCGAAGGCGTAACACACGTTTTGGCTTTTAAAAATATGAATTTAAATTTTTCAAAAATTACTGAAAATCAACAATTTATAATTTATGAAATAAAATAAGTTCATTTTTTATGAAATATACTGGGGGGTAGCATTTTTAGCGAAAATTTCGTTGTTGCCAAATGATTTGATTGTTGACAAATTGTTGTTGCATTTGTAAAGTTTTGAATATTTCAGTCGGATAATCAAAAATTGTCCATACAAAAACGCTATCGGAATCGTTCCATTCCACGCGCATGAAGCTACAATCAAACAGTTTTCCAGAGATAAAATCGGTGATTGTTTCTACGCGATTTACCAAAATTTCGGGGCTATCGAGCTTCATATTGCGGATTTCATCAAAAAAACTTGCCAAAAACATAGACCATTCCGTAATCGGACGATGCCGAAGGGCTTGGGTAGAAAAAATTGTATCGCTACTTTCTATAATATATCCGTCTTGATTCAATAGGATTTGCTGCTGCGATTGTTTGATTTTCGCAACAAGATTTTTCTTATTTTTATTTTTTGTTTTGGTGCGTTGTTGACTCATCAGTAAATTATAAAAAAAAGAATAAGGTGTGGAAGTCATTAATTTTTTAAAATTAGCGAACTGAACAATAATATTTTGAAAATAGTTTAAATTTTAAGCATGGTTTTGTAACAATTTGGTTGCTAAATCAAGAAACATCTCTTCTACATGGTCTCCATTTTTGGCACTGGTGACAAAATTGAGGGGCATGGACAACGTTTTTTTGATTTCTTCGAGCTGTTCGGGTTCAATCAAATCAACCTTGTTACCGACCACCGTGACGATGCCGTCGGGCAACATTTCTTGCAACAATTTGATGTCAGATTCCATATTTTTGAATGTAATTGGTCTGTTAAGGTCAATTACATAGACGATTCCGCCTGCGCCCAAGAAATATGAAACGGGAACTTTGTCTTGCGAAACCTCGCCCGCAATGTCCCACAACAGCAAAGATATTTCGTTTTCTTCGACAAAAACACTTTTTTTATTGACTTTTACGCCAATTGTAGTCAAATATTTGTCCGAAAACTGCTGATAAATGAACCGATTGAACAACGAAGTTTTGCCAACGCCAAAACTTCCTGTTAGAATTACTTTTTTACTAATCATAATTTTTTAAAATATCCGTCTCATTTTTTTTCAAAAAACAAGGCAGCGCGATGTGAACAGTTTATTGCTCTGATTTTTCTTGCTGCAAATTTAATAAAAAATGAATAAGTGCGGTCGCTTTTGATGTCAATTTTTATAAAAACAATTTCATTACATGAATTTAACTTTTTTTAGGTACGTTTCATATTTGTTTTTTATCAAATTTTAAGCCTAAAAACTTAATTTACATAAAAAAATATATAAAAATAAAAAAAATATCCACCCCCCAGTATATTTTCTTAAAAAAGCTCATTTACAAGGCGTAAATGAGCTTTTTCAAGGAAAATATCAATAATTTATTCCTAATTTTTTATAAATAAAATGAAGCAACCAGACGGGTCCAATTAGTAAATATTGAACATCTTCGAGGAAAGACGGTTTTTTTCCTTCAATTTTATGCCCGACAAACTGCCCAACCCAAGCGGCGGCAAACAAACCAAACATTACCCAAGCCAATTGCGTCGCATTTTGACCTGTCATTTGATAAATTTGGTTAATGCCAAATAGCATTAAAAAGGCAATGCCCGTCATCGAAATCGCCATCACGAGCGACAAACGAAGATAATAAAACAGAATGATGGCAACGCTGAGGCTTGCCCAATTGAGCCAAAATGTGCGTTCGACAAGGAACGGAAGGGCAAAAAGTACGCCCAGCAAGGTGAAAACGATGGTCGGAACGCAAATCCAATGAACGGCTTTGTTGGTTTCGTTTTGATGACTTTCGCCATACGTTGCGATGAGTTGGTCAATTTTACGCATGATTTTTTTTTAATTTTTTAGTGAAACAAATTGATTTTTTTTTAATAAAAAACGAAGTGAAGATACGACTTTTTAATAAAAAAAATATTGATTTAAAAAAAATGTATTGAGAAATTTAAAAAAATGAATTAAAATCGAAACAAAATTATAACTTTACAGCATTATAAAAAGTATAGTAAAAAAAAATTA
>JBJOPA010000215.1:0-11915 GCA_046051005.1 Bacteroidota bacterium | reverse complement strand
AAATCTTGTTCAGTTTTACTTTTATTAATGCAAAAATAATGCTTATTTTAAAACTTTTCGGGTTTTTAGTTCTTTTTTTTTGAATATTTTTTTATCAAATAAATAAAATAACATTTTAGGTATAGAACCATTTTTGACCTCATTTTTAACAAAAAAGCCTCGCACGCTTGCGCATACGAGGCTTTTGCCTTGTGAAATAGGCAAATATACTGGGGGGGGGACATTTTTTTGAAAAAATGATTACGGGAAAACGCCCAATTGTTTGTAGTCGCTGCCCACTTTGTTAATAGCCACCACAAACGCTGCCGAGCGCATATCTTCGATGTCTGGCATCGAAATCCATTGCTCGCGAATGCTGTGATAAGCCGTAATCATGGTTTCTTCCAAGCCCGAACGCACCAAATCAATTTCGTCTGGACCTTTTGTCAAGACCATTTTTTCGCGTGCGCTAATCGTTTGACCTGTATATTTTTCGATGGTATTCACCAAATTTTCAAACGCATTGTGTTCAAAACGCTTGTTGAGACGACCAAAACGGACGTGCGACAAGTTTTTCAACCACTCGAAATACGAAACCGTCACGCCACCCGCGTTGATGTACATGTCAGGCAAAATCCAAACGCCTTTTTTAATCAAAATTTCATTCGCATCAGCATCAACGGGACCGTTGGCAGCTTCGGCAATGATTTTTGCCTTGATGCGCGGCGCATTTTCAGCAGTAATTTGATTTTCGAGTGCCGCAGGAATCAAAATATCGCATTCCAATTCCAACGCTTCCATGCGATGACTCAATGGTTTTGCACCCGGAAAAGTCATGATGCTGCCGTGTTCTTTGCGATGGGCGAGCAATTTTGCGATGTCAATTCCTTTCGGATTGTGGATAGAACCTTCGTATTCTGCGATGCCGATAATTTTTGCATCGCCTTCTTCTTGACAAATTCGGGCGGCATAAGAACCCACATTTCCAAGTCCCTGAACGACAATTTTTTTGCCTTCCATGCCTGTTTTCATGCCCAATTTTTTCATATCTTCGGCAACGCTGACCATTTCTTTCAAGCCGTAATAAACGCCTCTGCCCGTCGCTTCTTCGCGTCCTCTGATGCCGTTCATGTTGACGGGTTTGCCTGTTACGCAAGCAATTCCGTCAAGTTCGCCGTGATTGAGTTGCTGATAAGTGTCGAGAATCCAAGCCATTTCACGTGCGCCTGTACCGTAGTCGGGGGCGGGAACGTCCACGCCAGGACCAATCATTTTTCGGTGAACGAGTTCGGACGTGTAGCGGCGCGTGATGCGTTCGAGTTCGGTTTCGCTGTAACTGCGTGGATTGATTTTGATGCCGCCTTTTGCACCGCCAAATGGCACGTCCACGAGGGCGCATTTGTAGGTCATGAGGGCTGCCAATGCCATCACTTCTTCTTGGTCAACGCTCATGGCGTATCTGATGCCGCCTTTTGTGGGCATACGGTGATGGCTGTGTTGTACGCGATAGGCTTCCATAACTTCGATTTTTCCAGTGTCCAATCGAACGGGATAGCGCATGCGCAAGACGGTGTTGCAGGCTTTGATTTGGTCGAGCAGACCTTGTTCCAAGCCCGTGTGTGGCGCAGCTTTGGCAAAATTGCGGCTCACACTTTCAAAAAATTGATTACTCATTTTTAATTTGATTTTCTAATTTGGTTAGTTTTTTGTCCAAACGGACTAAAAAAATAACAATTCCGATAAAAATTATAGCGATAACGCCTACCACCACATAAATTTTGGCGGTATTGCGCAAAAAGTCGTTTCCTTGAACTGCATCGCCCACGCTTTGCGCGGCAGATTTCACAACAAACATCAAAACAGCCAAAAGTGTTCCGATTATGGATTTTTTATTTATCATATAACAAAAATATTCATTTATAACCAAAAAGTGAGCAAATATACTGGGGGGTAGTCAAATTTCGATGCAAAGATAAGATTTGCATAGAAAATTAGTTTTTTTTTGAAAAAATGTTGTTCTTTTTTCAAATTTTTTTTTCAACTATTCTTTTAAAAAAAATTATTGAAAAAAAATCTTTCTAATGCCTTTTGTACTGGGGGGGCATGTTTTACGGTTTTTGAAAGGGGAAAATGGATAAAAAATAATTTATAATTATCATATATACAAAAACAAATTTTTAAAAATATTGTATTTGGGTTATTCCTCGCATTATTTCTTTTCTTAATTTTGCGCTTGATTTTGTTTTTTGCCCCGTTGCATTTTTGATGCACACACGACAGACACTATACGATTTGATTCCGTTTCTAAAACTGCTACTTTTCAATCCGCTGGCTTATTCTTTTTTATTTTTTTATTCAGCTATACAAACTTTATTTTTCGCGACGTTAATACTGGGGGGGGCATGTTTTTTGCCTGCCTCTGTGTGTGCGTGTGCGTAATGCTTACTTTTTTCTCTAAATTTATCTCTAATTTTTTTTCAAAAATTAAACCACATTTTTAAAAGGCTTTTGTTATGCAAACCAAATTTTTCTCATTTATTTTTTTGGGGATTGTTGCCATTTTTTCTACCAATTGCGGCAGCAAAAAAGCAGAACCCATGTTGCACATCAAACTAAAAATTGACAATAGTCAAGAACGTTTGGACAATTTCGGCAACGCCGCACCCAGCGGCAAAACGGGCAACGCCACCCAAACCCCGACGATGAACAGCATCGGGATTCACTACGTTTCGTTTCTCAAAGACCAATTTGCGCCCACAGGAACGGTCGTTTTGAACACGCCCGAAACCAGCGCAGGCGGTGCAAAAGCGATTGATTTTGCTGCTGCCAAACGCGCTGCCGACGGCGAAACGTGGGTCAGCATTCCGCTAAAAGACGTAGCCGTTGGGACGTATCAATATGTGCGAACTTCGGTGAGTTATCAAAATTTTGGCATCAAATTCAACCTCATCAACGTGCCAAATATCGGTAATTTGATGGACGAAGCAGGAACCGCCGCCAGTTTTTTGGGCTTCAACACCTACATTTCGACGCACAAAGTCAACAAACTCGACGACGTGGTGAATGCCAACAAATTGCAAGGTTATTGGTCTTTTGAAACCAATTTACACCCCGCTTTTGCGGCTTATAACAAGGTTTACACGGGTCAAAGTCCCGAAGGCGCGACGACGGTGGTGAATCCGATTGCAGGAACTTCGCCCGTTCCTGCGGGTTCGTGCTTGGTGACGGGCAAATTTGGCGCGCCGCTCGTCATTTCGGGAACTGAAACGGGCGACGTGACGGTGACGCTTTCTTTTTCCACCAACCAATCTTTTGAGTGGAAAGAAATCATCAAAAATGGAAAATGGGACATTGACGTGAACCGAGCCATGACCGAACAAGTCGTGGACATGGGCTTGCGCGGCATGAAAGCCAGCGTAGTAACGGCGCAGTAATGGCGCAATAGCCATCAAAAATATTTCGTATCTTTGCACCTCGTTGTCGGCTCGGCAGCGAGGTGTTGTTGTTTTTTTGATTGATTCATCATTATTTTTTTCCCTATTTTTTTCAATATTTTGTCTAAATTTTTTCAATATTTCAAGCGCGTTCGCCACTTTTTGCAGCAACATGCGAAGTGGGCGGCATTGTTTACTAAATTTTTTTTATTGGTCGGTTTTGGTGCGATGCTCTATTACGAGTTGTTCGGAAAGTCGAATAGTGCCGCCATTTGGGAAACTTTCCACACGCGATGGCGCACCCACGAGACGGGCAGTTGGCTGTTGTGCGTGCTGCTTTTTGTACCGTTAAATTGGGCGTTGGAAACCATGAAATGGCTGCCGATGATTCGGAAAATGCTGCCGATGTCGTTTTTTCGGGGTTTCGAGGCGGTGTTGGCGGGCGTGACGTTTTCGTTGTTTACGCCCAATCGCGTCGGCGAATACGGCGGTCGAATCTTGTTTGTGCCACAATCCGAAGCACCGCGTGCCATTTTTGCAAATTTGGTGGGCAATTGGGCGCAACAAATCATGCTTTATGCGTTCGGTTTTTTGGGTTATATCTATTTCATCAAAACGTTTTGGCAAGTGCCTTATGTTTGGTTGTTGTTGTTGGTATTTGGAATTTTATTTATTGGTTTGTTTTTATTTTGTTTTTTAAACTTGGAATTAATTGTTCCATTGGTGAAAAAAATTGGTTGGATACGCCGTCAAAAATGGTTGAAAAAAAATGTAGGCATCGTGCGCACCTTCACGCGAGACGAATTGTATCGGGTTTTGATTTGGTCTTTTTTGCGATATGCGGTTTATGTGGTGCAATATTTTTTTATGCTTCGTTTTTTTGATATTCAAGTCAATTTCGTAGCGGCAATGGCTTGTATTGCTACGATTTATTTGTTGCAAACCGCATTGCCCTTGCCGCCTGTGGTCAGTTTGTTGGCACGTGGAGAAATTGCGTTGAGCATTTGGGGACTTTTTGAAACCGACAAAATGACGATTTTAGCGACCACTTTTTGCTTGTGGTTCATCAATTTGATATTGCCCGCGTTGTTGGGTTTGGTGTTGATTTTACGTTCTGATGTCGCCTTGATTTGGTTTTCGGGCGGCAAAAATCAAGACAAAGGCGACTAAAAATTTCTTTTTTTTTAAAAAATAGCCCCCCCCCAGTATTCGACGTGTTTTTTCTGATTTTTATCGGTCGAAATGCAACTCATGTATAATTTATCGCATCTTTTTAAAAAAAATGTTTTGTCAAAGGATAATATTTGTAATTTTGCGGCGCACTTGAACGTTTTATTATTTGTTGAAAGGCATGAAAAAATAATTGAGTACTAATTTAAATTTTATCAAATCAAAAAATTGTAGTAAAAAATGAAATTTCGTAATTTATTGACGTTGGCAATTGCCTCGTCTATGTGTAGCACGACGGTTTTGGCGCAAAAGGGTTCGCCCGAAAACTGGTTCAATTTGGACAAAGCCACCGACGGCATCAACGGCGTGAGTGCAGAAAAAATGTACAAAGAATTGTTGAAAGACAAAAAAAGCACGATGGTTATCGTGGCAGTTATTGATGGTGGCGTGGACTACAATCACGAAGATTTGAAAGACGTGATGTGGAAAAACCCACGCGAAATTCCAAATAACGGCATTGACGACGACAAAAATGGTTACATTGATGATGTTTATGGTTGGAATTTCATCGGCGGTGCAGACGGCAAAAACGTGCATCACGAAACATTAGAAATTACGCGCAAATATGCATCTTTGCGTAAAAAATATGCCAACGTAAATCCTGCTTCGTTCTCGAAAAAAGAAAAAGCGGCTTATGACGAATTCGTTTCTATGCAAAAACAGGTCGAGGACGAATTAGCCGAAGCCAAAGAAGCATTGGAAGGTTTTGAAAAGCAAAAACAAGGCATCATGGGTGGCATCACTGCTTTGGAAAAAGCATTGGACGGCAAAAAATTGACGAAAGAAAACGTTGATGCCGTGAAAGCAGGCGACAACGAAAACCTCAAAAGAGGCAAAAGTCTCTACGCAAATGTTTCTGCGCAAGGCGACGCACCAAAAGATTTTGCTGATTTCCGCAAAGATATGAACGAATATTTTGAAAGTGTAACAGACTATTACACGAGCAAAGCAAAATATCAATACAATCCAGATTACGATTCGCGCAAAGAAATCGTAAAAGACAACTACGAAGATGCGACTGAACGTTACTACGGCAACAACGATGTGAAAGGTCCTGATGCAGGTCACGGTACGCACGTGGCGGGCATCATCGCGGCATCGCGCAAAAACGGTGTTGGCATGGACGGCGTGGCAGACAATGTGCGCATCATGGCAGTTCGTTGCGTTCCAGATGGCGACGAACGCGACAAAGACGTAGCAAATTCGATTCGTTATGCTGTTGACAATGGCGCAACGGTCATCAATATGTCGTTTGGCAAATCGGTTTCTTGGAACAAAAAAATCGTGGACGATGCCGTGAAATACGCCGCATCAAAAGACGTTTTGTTGGTACACGCCGCAGGCAATGAATCGAAAGACAACGACGCAGGTTTCAAAAATTTCCCGACGGCACGTTATGAAAAACGCGGCTGGTTCTCGCCTAAAAAAGCGAAAAACTGGATTGAAGTAGGCGCATTGTCTTGGAAAAAAGGCGAAGATTTGCCCGCTAATTTTACCAATTACGGTCAAGAACAAGTTGATGTTTTCGCGCCAGGTGTTGATATTTATTCGACAATGCCTGAAAATACGTACAAAAAAATGAGCGGAACTTCGATGGCTTCGCCCGTAACGGCGGGTGTGGCTGCGGTGGTTCGGTCTTATTATCCAGAATTGACGGCGCAACAAGTCAAAGAAGTAATTGAGGGTTCGGTCGTAAAACAAACCGAAGAAGTGAAAAAACCGGGTTCTAAATCTGAAAAAATCGCGTTCTCAAAACTCAGCAAAACAGGTGGCGTTGTCAATGCTTTTGAAGCAGTAAAAGCAGCAGCAATGGTAAAAGGTAAGAAAAAAGTGAAACGCGCATAAGCATTTCATCTTTTCGATAACAAAAAGCGCGGCAAATCTTAGGGTTTGTCGCGCTTTTTGTTATTTTTATAATTTCTAAATTTTTATAAAAAAAATGTAAAAAATTATAAAAAAGCGTTTTGAAACATTGCAGTTTCAAAACGCGAAGAGAATCTCTTAGACAGCTAAATAAAATGAAGAAAAATGATAAAAGTATGCCTTTCAAAAGTTTACAACCGTTGCGCAAATTTCCATACAACAACAATTAAACTTTAATTAACGATACAAAGTTACATAACTTTTGCAAAAAATAACTTTTTTATCAAAACTTTTTAAAAAAATTATAAAACCCTGTTTTTTTACAAAAAAAGCGGCTGGATACTGGGGGGTAGCCCAAAAACGGATTTTTCAAAGAAATTATCAAAAATTTTACAAAAATTAAAATAAAATCAATAAAATTATTCTTATTTCATTAACATTTTATTTACCTTTGCGGGCGTTTTTTTATCAAAACCAAATCTTAAATCGTTTTAAAAAATCTTTGAAACCACAACTTAACCTACCGAGAAAGAAAAACTATGCAGCCTACTACAATCAGCGCGGCAACTAATTTTGTTGTGACCGCCACAAACGAAACAGAAAGAAAATGGTGGAAAGAAGCCGTCATTTATCAAATATATCCACGCTCTTTCAAAGACTCGAACGGCGATGGCATCGGCGATTTGCGCGGCATTATTGACGAACTCGACCATTTGAAAGAATTGGGCGTTGATGTCATTTGGCTGTCGCCGTTCTATCAGTCGCCCAATGCCGACAATGGATATGACATTTCGGACTATCAAGCCATCATGACCGAGTTCGGAACGATGGAAGATTTCCATAAAATGCTAGAAGAAATTCACGCACGCGGCTTGAAATTGATTATTGATTTGGTCGTCAACCACAGTTCTGACGAACACAAATGGTTTCAAGAAAGTCGAAAATCTGTTGACAATCCGTATCGAGATTACTATATTTGGCGCGACCCAAAAAGCGACGGCAGCGCACCCAACAATTGGCGGTCGTTTTTCACGGGTCCCGCGTGGACGCTCGACCCTGTCACCAATCAATATTATTTGCATCTGTTTGCCACCAAACAGCCCGATTTGAACTGGGAAAACCCAAAATTGCGGCAGGAAATCTACGACATGATGCACTTTTGGTGTCAAAAAGGCGTGGACGGATTCCGAATGGACGTGGTTCCGTTTTTCTCGAAAGACCCCGAATTTGCAGACAATGATGGCGACCTTCGCCGCTATGCAAACGGACCGAAAATACATGATTATTTGAAAGAAATGTACGCCGAAGTATTGTCAAAATACGACGTAATGACCGTCGGAGAAGGCTTTGGCGTGGGCGATGAACAGGCAAATTTGTATGTCGGAAAAGATAGAGGCGAATTGAATATGATTTTTCACTTCGATTATGTTTCGATTGACCGACAACCTGACGACTTTTTTGAATACAATCCAAATTGGCAACTTTCGACGTTCAAAAAAATTATTGCCCGTTGGGATAAATCCATTGGAAAAGACGGTTGGAACTCTTTTTATTGGGGAAATCACGACAATCCACGCGCCGTTTCGCGGTTTGGAAACGACACCATCGAAGAATATCGCATCGCGTCCGCAAAAATGCTCGCCATCGTGTTGATGACACAACGCGCCACGCCGTACATCTATCAAGGCGATGAAATTGGCATGACTAACAGCGTTTTTAATCGAATCGAAGAATATGACGACATTCAAGTCAAAAATGCCTTTCGCGCCATCGTGAAAGCGGGCGGCGATGTCAATTCGTTTCTCGAAAACATCAAATATTTGACTCGCGACCACGCACGCACGCCCGTGCAATGGACAAATGCACAAAATGGCGGCTTTTCGAGAGGCGGAAAAACTTGGATAAAAATGAATCCAAATTTCAAAAATATCAATGTAAAAACGGATAAAGAAAGCAAAGAATCTATTTTCAGATTCTATCAACAGCTCATTGCATTGAGAAAAGACAATTTGACGCTCGTGTATGGCGATTATGAAGACATTGCCATCATGCACGAACAGTTTTGGGGCTACACGCGCACGATGGGCAACGAACAATGGTTGATTGTCAATAATTTTTCGGATAAAACCGTCATTCACGACTTGCAAGGCGACTTGCGGACGCGCTCCAAAGAATTTATCCTTTCCAATTATGGCATCGGCGGCAAGCGCGGACGCGGCGCAGATTCCGTCATGTCATTGCGTTTAAAACCCTATGAATCAAGAATTTATAAAATAAAATTATAAATTATAAAACCCGTAAAAAAGAATAAAAAATACTTTTTTTAGCACTTTTGAGGCAAATATACTGGGGGGTGGCTATTTTTGATTTTTTTTAGCGGATTGATAAAAATGAAACGCATCGTATGGATTTTGGAAAGATACAAGATGCCGATTATATTGAAAAAATGAATTTTGCGTTGCCACCCGACTCGGTGGTGACGCAACAACTTTTGAACGGAAAAAACACAACACAAAAAACAAATTTCTTGATTGGTTGCACAGGTTGGGCGATGAAAGAATGGGTCGGTCGCGTGTATCCATACGGGACAAAATCTACCGATTTTTTAACGCCTTATGCCCAGCAATGGAATACCATTGAACTGAACACCACGCATTATCGAACGCCCACCGAAACCCAAATTGAGGCTTGGAAAAATACGCCCGATGATTTTATTTTCGCGCCAAAAATGTTGCAAACCATTTCGCATGACAAGCGTTTGAGCCTTGATAATTGGGGACAAGTGGATTTGTTTTGCGACCGTTTGTTGGCGTTGGAACAACATTTGGGCTACACTTTTCTGCAATTGCCGCCCACTTTCAAGACCACCGATGCCGCCATTTTGTTGACTTTTTTAGAAAAATTGGAACAAAAAATCCCACTTGCCCTAGAATTAAGACATGAATCTTGGTTTGAAAATGGTCAAAAATATTTTGAAAGATTGAGCCAATTTTTAATGCCGCGCAACGTGGCGACGGTGATTACAGACGTAGCGGGTCGGCGCGATGTGTTGCATCAATGCTTGACTTCTAAAACCGTTTTGATTCGATTTGTCGGCAACAGCCACAGCACAATCCTAGTAGAAAGCGACAAAAAACGCATCGTCGAATGGGCAAAACGCCTCAAAAATTGGGTCGAAAATGGCATTGAAACCGTCTATTTTTTTACCCACGCGCCTGACAATTTATTTGCCCCCGAACTCGCTTTTTTTCTAATTGAAACACTTGAAAAAGAAATTGGATTAGAAAATATTACCCTGCGAAAAATGAAAACATTGGCAGAATTGACTCCTAACACACGCGACGGCGGACAAATGTCTTTGTTTTAAACGCATAAAAAATAGAAAAAATAGAAAAACCGCCGATGCAGCAAAAAGTGCTACATCGGCGATTTTTATCAAATATCAAAAATAAAATTATACTTTTTTCTTAAAAATAGCGCAAAAAAGGGGGACTTACTGGGGGGGTGCATCAATAGCCTCTTGCGTCATCGTCGCTTCGATTGTCGGCGGCGGCTTCGAGTTTTCCATCGGGTCGAACGACGATGGTTTCGACCAAACCAATCGTGCCGCGTTCTTGAATCGAATGTCCCATCGCTTTTAATTTTGCAATCGCCGACGCATCGTATTTGCGTGTTTTTTCAATAAAAACTTTATCGGGCAACCATTGCGCATGGAAGCGATTGGCGTGTGTGGCTTCGGTCGCCGTCATTTTGAAGTCAATGACATTGACAATCGTTTGAAAAACGGACGTAATAATCGTCGTTCCGCCCGGCGTTCCGACGACCATAAACAATTTTCCATTTTTCGTGACGATGGTCGGAGTCATCGAACTCAACATGGTTTTATGCGGTGCAATGGCGTTTGCCTCGCCGCCAATTGCGCCGTAAAGGTTTGGCACGCCCGGTTTTGCGCTAAAATCGTCCATTTCGTTGTTCAAAATAAAGCCCGCACCGCCAACAATCGTGCGGCAACCGTAGTTGTCGTTGAGCGTTGTGGTAAGCGAAACGGCGTTTCCGAAAGCATCAACAATGCTCATGTGCGTGGTTTGCTCGCTCGCATGTGCGAGGAATTTTCCCGCCTCAATCTCTTGACTGGGAGTTGCTTTGGCTTCGTTAAAATCGGACATTCGTTGTTTCAAATACGCGGGATTGAGCATTTTTGCCGTTTCGACCTTGTAAAAATCGGGGTCGCCCACGTGTTTGGAACGGTCGGCAAAAACACGGCGTTCGGCTTCGACAAACAAGTGCATCATTTTTGCGGATTGAAAACCATAAGTCGCAATCGGATGCGGCTCTACGATGCCCAACAATTGCAGCAACGCCACGCCCCCACTCGACGGCGGCGGCATACAAATCATATCGTAACCACGATATTTTCCTGTCAATGGTTTACGCCATTTTGATTCGTAATTTTTCAAGTCTTCGAGGGAAATAATTCCTTTGCCGCGCTTCATTTCGGCAACAATTTTTTGGGCAACTTCGCCTTCGTAGAACCCTGCGCGACCTTTTGCAGCAATCTGTTTGAGGGTTTGGGCGAGGTCGGGCTGTTTCAGTACGTCGCCCGTTTTCCAAGCGGAGCCGTCTTTTTTTGCGAATGCGCCGATGCCTTGCGTGCTGTGTTTTTCAAATTCTGCTTTGTTTTCGTTCAATCTCGTTGCCTCCAAAGCGGTGATGGCAAAGCCTTTTTCTGCCAAATCAATGGCGGGTTGAACGAGTTTTTTCCAGTCTTTGAGTTTTGAATATTTTTGAAACATTTTGATACAACCGTCAATGGTTCCGGGAATGCCTGCGGCAAGATGCCCTTTTTGACTGAGGCTGCCGACGACATTTCCCGCGTCGTCGAGATACATGTCGCGAGTGGCTTTGGCGGGTGCTTTTTCTCTGAAATCGAGCGTATTTGCCTCTCCGTTGGCAGCGCGATAGACCAAAAATCCGCCGCCGCCGATGTTGCCCGCACGCGGATACACGACCGCAAGCGCGAGTTGAACGGCGATGGCTGCGTCCACCGCATTGCCGCCTTTTTTGAGCGTCGCAATGCCTGCGGCAGTTGCCAACGGGTGCGCTGCCGCCACTGCTGCATGACTCACAATCGCCGTTTTTTGAGATTTATACTTTAAAAAACTTGTCGGCGGGTCGGTTTTTGCGACGGGCGTAATGGGTTTTTTGGCAGCGTTTTGGGCAACGGCTACGTTCTTTTTGGACGCGACTGGTTTAGCAACTGGTTTGGCAGTCACTTTTGCCAATGGTTTTGGCGTTGGTTTGGCGGCTGCGGCGGTTTTGGGCGGCGCGCTTTTTGCTACACTTTGCTTGCTTTGGGCATAAAAAAGTTGTGAAAAAATCATCAACGCAAAAAACAACCCATTTTTTATC
>JBJOPA010000214.1:0-6010 GCA_046051005.1 Bacteroidota bacterium | reverse complement strand
CCGAAGGGAAGGAGGTAAAGTATTTTTTGTATCATAACCTTCAAAAAACGTGTCAAAAATACGTACTTTTTTGAATTGAGAAATATTGAAGTAAAGAATAAATAATATTTATCTCAATTTTTTCAAAAAAATATCAAAAAATAGCCCCCCCCCAGTATAAAACGCCTTTTTAAGACCAAATTCGGGTTTTTGACAAATAATCAAAAACGGCATCAGGAACGAGATATTGAATGGACTTGCCTTCGGCGATACATTGTCGAATATAAGTCGCCGAAATGCTCATAATCGGGGCTTCGTGTATGCGCACGCGAGGGTGCGTTTCGAGTTCGCCCAACTCAAAACTGGGACGTTTATAGACGTAAATGTCGTAATTGTCTAGTATTTTTTCAAAATTTTTCCACTTTTTGAGGCTTCCCAAATTATCGCCGCCCATGATGAGCGAAAACTCGTGTTGTGGATATTTTTCCGTTAAATAAGTCAACGTATCAATCGTATAAGACGGTTTTGGCAGCCCAAATTCTATGTCCGAAGCCCACAAAAGCGTATTTTGTCCAATGGCTTCGACCACCAAATTGAGGCGGTCGCGGTCGCGGGCGAGCGTATTTTTTGCTTTAAACGGGTTTTGTGGCGACACCACAAACCAGACGCGCTCCAATTCAGTTTGCGTAGCCATATAATTTGCAATAATCATATGTCCAGTATGAACGGGATTGAAAGAACCGAAAAACAAACCAATTTTCACGTATTGAATCTTATTTTTTTTTAAATTTTTATAACCATTTTACCATCAAATTGGTCAATCGTTTCGACCATTTGTTGTAAGGCATGTGCAACAATTCGATGAGGGAACGGCTAAAATGCTGTTTCATCACGCCGCGAAGGTTTGAAAATTCCTCGAAACCATATTTTCCATGTCCTTTGCCGATGCCTGAATGATTGACCCCGCCAAAGGGCAAATTTGGATTGGCAATGTGCAACAAAACGTCGTTGATGAGCGTTCCGCCCGCGCTCGTATGATTTAAAATCGTATCAATTGTTTTTTTATTACCCGAAAAAATATACAACGCCAACGGTTTTTCTCCCGCATTGATGTAGCCAATGGCTTCGTCCAGATTTGAATACGTTTTGATGGGCAAAACGGGTCCAAAGATTTCTTCTTGCAACAACAGCGCGTTGTCTGGAAGGTCGGTTACGATGGTTGGTTCGATATAATTTTCGGCAGCGTCAAGGTTTCCGCCAAATTCTATTTTGCCTCCCTTTGAAATGGCATCGTCTAAATAATTTTTAATTCTATCGAAATGTCTTCTGTTGACAATTCTTGCAAAAAGGGTTGCTTCTTTTCTATCGGTTGTGGAATCGCCAATTTGGGTTTTCAATGCTTTTTTCAAGGCATCAATAAAGGCATTTTTGACGTTTTGATGCACCAAAATATAGTCGGGCGCAATACAAACTTGTCCACAATTTATGGTTTTTGCAAAAATCAAACGACTGGCAGCAACGTCGAGATTGGCGGTTTCGTCCACGATAACGGGCGATTTTCCGCCCAATTCGAGGGTGACGGAAGTCAAGTTTTCAGCGGCGGCACGCATCACAATTTTACCAATTTGTGGCGCGCCCGTAAAGAAAATATGGTCAAATTTGAGTTTCAACAAAGCCGTTGCCACTGTTGCATCGCCTTCAACGACCGCAATTTCGGACGGCGGAAAGATGCTTTCCAGCATTTTTTTGAGGACGGCAGACGTGTGCGGAGTCATTTCCGAAGGCTTGATGATGACGCAATTGCCCGCAGCAATGGCAGAAACAAGCGGATAAAGTGCCAAAAAAATGGGATAATTCCAAGGCGCGATGAGGAGACAAACGCCTTTTGCTTCGGGTTTTATCCACGACGACGTACCCGCCAATGCCAATGGCGTAGGAACCGACCGCGACCGCATCCAAGATTTGAGATGTTTCAAGGCAAAACGGATTTCGCTCACCGTCGGAAAAATTTCTGTGGAATCTACTTCGACCGCATTTTTACGAAAATCTTTGTGCATCGCCACTTGAAATTCGCCGCGATATTGCTGCACGGCATCGTGCAACCGTTGCAACTTGTCGCGTCGCTCGCGCCACGTTGAATTTGCAATTGTATGACGATTTTGTTGCATCGTGGTGTGCAAGCCGTTCAAAGTGCCTTCGATACTGGGGGGGGGCATTTTTGACGACAAATCTTGTAAATTTGACATGCTTTTCAATTTTTTCTACTGCTTCAACACAACTTTTAGCGAATCGGGCGCGTTTTTCAACATCCGACTGCCCATGCCGATGGCTAAATAAATTTTATTACTCAATTTATTGACCGAATCTTTTTGAGATTTTAGATAGACCAAACTTTCTTCATCGGTTCGTTTTTGGGTCGGATAACTAAAATCTGACATCCATTGCATCATGCTTTCGTCGGCGTTTGCCAACATCAACGCCACGCTGATGAGCGTATCTTTCAGCAAAACATTTTTGCCTTCGGCGGGTAAATTTTTGTTGAAAGACAAAATATTTTGTTTCAACAAATTCACGTCGCCCATTTTTGGCATCACGTCGTCATGCACTTTCATGATGTCGTCGTATAATTTTTTTTCTGCGTCGGGTGTTTTTTTTTCACATGCGCTCGCGCCCACGAGGGCTATTGCAAGCATCAAAATTTTAATATCTTTTTTCTTAAAAAACATTTTTTATAGGAATAGTTAAGTAAAATTCGGAATTTTATTTCAAATCATGGACAACTTCCCCCTTTCGGGGGGATTGAGGGGGGACTTATACTGGGGGGGGGCATTTTTTTTTTAATTATTTTAAAAATTTACTTTAAAACGGCACATCATCGTCGTTCATTCTGGATTGAATGGTGACGGTGTTGGCGTTGATGGGATTTGCGGCGGGGCTGAGTCCGTCTGCAAAATTATTGAAATCGAAATCGTCGTGGTCTTCAAACCGCGCCAACTCGCCGATAAATCTCAATTTTACGTCATCTAACGCACCATTTCTATGTTTGGCGACAATAATTTCAGCAATTCCTTTGGTCGAATTTCCATTTTCATCTTCTGTAATATCGTAATATTCAGGACGATAAATGAACGAAACAATGTCTGCATCCTGCTCGATGGCTCCACTTTCGCGAAGATCTGACAACTGCGGACGTTTGGAACCACCACGCGATTCGACGGCGCGACTCAACTGCGACAACGCAATGACGGGAACGTTCAATTCCTTCGCCAAACCCTTCAAACCCCTTGAAATGGAGCTGATTTCCTGTTCACGATTGCCATTTTTGCCTTCTGCACCGCCCCCCGTCATGAGTTGAAGATAGTCAATAATTATCAACTGAATGTCATGTTGCGCTTTGAGCCGACGACATTTCGCCCGCAATTCAAAGATGTTAATGCCTGGCGTATCGTCAATGTAAATAGGAGTTTTCGACATCCGTTCAATGCCTGCTTGCAGGGCTTGCCACTCATGCGGTTGGAGTTTTCCCGTTCGCAATTTGTCGCTCTGAATGCCCGATTCGGAAGCGATGAGGCGTTGCACAAGTTGTAAAGACGACATTTCGAGGGAGAAAAACGCTACGCCGCGCCCAAAACCCGCCGCATTTTTGGCGAGGGAAAGCGTAAAGGCGGTTTTTCCCATGGCTGGTCGAGCGGCAACGATAATCAAATCGGAAGGCTGAAAACCCGCAGTTAGGCGGTCCAGTTTTGTGAAACCTGATGGCACGCCCGTGAGACCGTCGGCTTTGTTGCTCAACAATTCGATGTGTTTGAGCAATTTTGGCGCAAGCGTCCCCATGCCCTCGAAGGAGCGCGAAAGGTTGGTTTCGGTTATCGAAAACAAGTTTTGCTCCGCTTTGTCCATGAGGTCAAAAACGTCGGTGGAATCTTCAAATGAAAGTCTAATAATATCTGTCGAAACGCGAATTAATTCTCTTTGAATGTGTTTTTGCGAAATAATTCTCGCATGATATTCGATATTGGCAGACGAAGCGATTCTGTTGGTGAGTTCTACCAAATAAAATGCGCCGCCTATTTTTTCGAGCGAACTCATTTTTCGGAGTTCTTCGGTGACCGTCAAAATGTCAATCGGACGACTGGAACGGAACAAATCCAGCATCGCCTGATACACCGATTGGTGGGCGGGGTCGTAGAAACTTTCGGGCTTCAAGATGTCCAAAACGGTTGCCAATGCGTCGCGGTCAAGCATGATAGCCCCCAACACCGCCTGCTCCAAATCTTTGGAATGCGGCGGAACGGTTCCCAAAAAAACATTGGAAACATCGGTCGTCAAGTTGCGACGATTGCGCGATGCGGACGACGATTCATTTTTGCCTTGCGATTGCGAATTTTCCATATTACGAAGCTAAAATTTATTATTTTTTTTCAAAAACTGATAAAAATACTGGGGGGGGCATTTTTTAAAACAGTTTTTTGCAAAAGTACGAAAAAAAATGAATCCAAAATTCTAAAAAGTTCTTAAAAAAAATAAAAAAAAGTGAGCAATAAAAGGAGTGAAAAAATTAGATAAGTTTTCAAATCCATGTATTGATGGATATTTATTTTATATTTTTTCCAGATGTAAAAAGCGATGCAAATTTTTTCGATAAAAAACGCAATCACCGTTCCAAATGCTACGCCCGACAGCCCAAACGGAAAAATGAGGGCAATGCTCAATAAAATATTTGATAAATTTTCGATAATTGAAATCAAAAAAACGGCGCGATTGTCGCCCAATGCCAGCAAAATGGTTTGCGGAAACAAAGTTCTTGCAAAAATCAAGAGCAAATAAATTTTAAAAATGGGCGACGACGCAACAAAATTTATATTGAAAATATGAAGATACAACCAATCGCTGGACAACAACATCAGCATCGTAGCAGGAAAAAGGAGCCACCAAAGTCGCCGCGACCGCGTTTTGAGTTCCGAAAAATCAAAATTTGACACCCCCCCAGTATTGTCCCCCCCCAGCCCCCCCGAAGGGAGGGAGAACCCCTTTGCCTCCCCGAAAGTAGGGAGACTTTCTGCGATATTTTTTGCAAAAATGGGGACAAAATGGTTGCTCAAACCGACGCAAAGCGACAAAACGAGCGGAAATTCTCGCGCACCATAGCGAAAAACGGCAAAAACACTTTTGTCGCCGCCATAGAACCAATTCACCAAAATGGCATCAAAATTGGTCGCCAAACCATTCAACAAAGCATAACCAATGAGCGGAAAACAAAATATAAAAAAACTTTTCATCAATGAAAAATTGATGTCAAATTTTTTCAACTTTATAATTTCTATCAACAACCAACCGAATCGCAATGCCGCAATGACCACCAAACCGTCGAACAAAGTCGAAAAATGCCCCCCCCCCAGTATCAACAGCCCGATGAAGCCGATTTGCGCCCCGTGACTTGCCCACGAAAACCCCAACAAAGCCCATGCACGCCCTTGTAATTGAAACAACGTTTCGAGCAAAAAAGCAGGTAAATTGAGCAATAAATAGAAAGAAAAAATATGAAAATAAGCCAAATCTGAATGGTTCGCCAACACCATCAAAATCCAACTTCGCGCCCAAAAAGTGAGTCCAAATGTTAAAATATTTAATAAAAAAAGCAAGTAAAAAGCATTGACAAAAAAGGAGTTACGCTCGTTCTCGCGCATGCGTGGCGCATACGAGAGCATGCCTTGCAACAAGGCATTCATCCAAAAAAAACGCGCCGTTCCGCCCAAAAACATCAACGTTTCGTAGATGCCGACGTTGACGGTTCCCCACGCGCTTTTTGCCAACAAAATGCTGCTGACAAACACGCCGCCTTGCCGACCCAGTTGCGCCAACTGAACAGCCCGAAGGAGTGTCAAGGATTGCACAATTTTTTTGAGAATGGGTTTCAAAAATATGATTATTTTTTATTCAATTTATTTTTAAGCCGCAATGATACGACGAATTTAAGTCAAAAAAATGCAATATTATGCTGAAAAAATGTTAATTCTCTAAAAATCGTTAA
>JBJOPA010000213.1:0-14428 GCA_046051005.1 Bacteroidota bacterium | reverse complement strand
TGGGCAAAGATTTATCATTCTCTGGACGAAATAGGTCTTCTACTTTATCATATTGGTGCAACAAACGCCCATAAAACGCTTTAAAAGTACTTACGTAGTGATTTTGTGTACTTTTAGAAATATTACCTTCTTTAATTTTTTTGAGTATATACGCTCTAATTTGCTCTTTAGAAATCTGACTTGGCAAAATGTCGCTATAAAACCCTAAAAACGGAATAATAATATTTCGATATCCTTTAATCGTTTCGTAAGCCTTACGTTCTTCAATAAGCAATTCTTCTAATTTACTTACTGCTTTTTGTTGCTTTGGATTCAATTTGTCAAAGAGAATATGATTTTCTAAAGGACGGTAATTATGCTTACCCTCTTTTTTGACAATTCCTTCTTTTAGCGGCAGATTTCGATTTCGATACTGGGGGGGAGTGACAAATATAGGTTTGTCAATTGTATTAACCTCAATATTGTCTGCTCCAAATAATTTTTTGAGTGTCTGAAATGCCTCCGTTGTGTGTGGAATCGTCCAAATAAATTCGTTCTCATGCCAACGTCTCCCTGCAATGGTTTTTATTTTCTCTCGCCATTCATTTTGAGAACCAGATATGGGAATACCGATTAGCATTTGTCCATTACAATTTACTTTTTGAATTTGCAATTTGGTTTGGCTCATACATAATTACTTTAATATTTTTATTGTCAATATGAGACCAAAACACAAACAGCATTTTCTATGGGTCTCAAAATTAAGTATATAAATATGTCATGTATAACTTATGTCTGCAATATTTTCAAAAATCCCAGCCTTCGGCGTTCATGTGTCGCAGCCATAGACTGTACAAATGCAGATTTGAAATCTTAAATAGAAAAAATTTATTTTCAATAATCACGATGCAAATGTATAATTTTTTTTTCAATGAAGTATGTTTTTTTTCAATTTTTTTTCAATTTTTTTTCAATTTATTATTAAACATATATATATTTAATAATAAAAAAGCCCTCACGCAGGCGCAAGGGCTTTTTATACAGGGGGGGGGCTATTTTTTCGCTTAATTACGCAATGGACGATTGTTGGTCAACATATATTGAATGCGCTCCAACGTTTTTTGTTCGCCGCAAAGGCTCAAAAATGCCTCACGTTCTACGTCTAACAAATATTGCTCCGACACTTTTTGAGGTCCCGTCAAATCGCCACCGCACAACACAAATGCTACTTTTTTAGCAATTTTGATGTCGTGTTCACTCGCGTAATTGCCCAATTGTAACGAATGCGCCGCCACATACAACGCGCCCAAACCTTGACGACCCAACACATACACATCTTTACGCGGCTGTTTTTGAACATAACCTTCCGCCAATTGCAATACTTTCTTTTTCGCCTCGCCGATGTTGCGTTGCACATTGGCAACGACGGAGTCTTTGGAAGTCAAATAGCCAAATTTGAACGCTTCTTGCGCCGAAGTTGCAACTTGCGCTGTCGCAATTGCTTTGAATTTTTCAATCAACGTCGGAATCATCACGTCGCCCTCAAAGAACGAATCGCTTGCGCGAACGGCAAATTCTTTGGTTCCACCGCCGCCTGGAATCAAACCGATGCCTGCTTCCACGAGTCCAATATAACTTTCAGCTCCTGCAATTACCGCATCAGAGTGCATCGAAAATTCGCAACCGCCGCCAAAAACATAGCCTTGCGTCGCCAAAACCACAGGAATCGCCGAATAACGCAAGCGCATCGAAGTCTGTTGGAAATAATTGACCGCCATGTTGAGTTCGTCCCAATCTTGTTGATACGCCAACATCGCAATCATCATCACGTTCGCACCGACCGAAAAGTTTGCACCATTGTTTCCAATCACCAAGCCTTTCCAACCTTGCGTTTCTGCCAATTCAATGGTGTCGTTGATGCCACGCAACACGCCTTCGCCAATTGAATTTGCTTTGGAACGAAATTCGAGACACAAAACGCCCTCGCCAATGTCATGTACCACGACTTCCGAGTTTTCGTAAACGGGTTTTTGCGTTCGATAATTGTCTAAAATGATGTAATTTTGAAGACTCGTTACAGGCTTATACGTTTTAGAATCCAACGCATAGAACGTAGAAACGCCTTGTTGTGGCTTGTAAAACGAAGTATTTCCTGCTGCAACGAAATCTTTTACCCATTGCGCAACGGTTTCGCCTTCGGCTTCGGCAGCTTTGATGCCTTCTTCGATGCCGATGATGTCCCAAACTTGGAAAGGTCCCAAATCCCACGCATAACCTGCGCGCATGGCATCGTCAATGGCGTATAAATCATTAGAAATTTCGGGAACGCGATGCGAAACGTAGGCAAACAAACCCGCCAACGCCTTGCGAATAAGCACCCCCCCAGTATCCGACTGCTTGAAAAGGGCGCGGAGACGGTTGGGCAATTCTTCCACCTGTTTTGCCAATTCTAAACTTGGCAATTTCGATTTTTTAGACACTTCATATTCCAACGTTTCTAAATTCAACGCCAACGTGATAGGTCTGCCGTTGGCATCTTTTTCTCGCGTGCGCTCGTAAAAACCTTTTTTAGTTTTATTGCCTAAAAATTTATTATCTAACAGAAATTGTAAATATTTTGGAACTACGAATGTACCAATTTGCTCGTCGTTGGGGCAATTTTGGCGCAATCCGTTGATGACATTCGCAGCCGTGTCGTGACCCACCAAATCGCCCAAGCGGAACGTTCCCGTTTTCGGTCTGCCGATGGCGGGACCCGTGAGCGCGTCAACGTCCGTGATGCTCAAACCAAGTTCGGTCGTGAGTTGATAGATTTTCGCCATCGCATAAACGCCTACGCGATTGGCAATGAAAGCAGGTGTATCTTTACACAAAACGGTCTGTTTTCCAAGAATTACGTCGCCAAAGTGCATGAAAAAATCAACAACTTCGGGCTTGGTGTCGGCGGTCGGAATCACTTCCAATAAGCGCATATAACGCGGCGGATTGAAAAAGTGCGTTCCGCAAAAATGGGCTTTAAAATCATCGCTTCTGCCTTCTGAAAGCATCGAAATAGGAATACCCGATGTGTTAGAAGTGATGAGCGTACCCGCTTTTCGATATTTTTCGACTTTTTCGTAAAGACTTTTTTTGATGTCCAAACGTTCTACGACAACCTCGATAATCCAATCGCAATCGGCAATTTTTGACATATCATCGTCAAAATTTCCGATGCTGATGCGCGATGCAAAATCGGCGCGATACAACGCGGCAGGTTTATTTTTTATCGCATTATCGAGCGACATTTGCGCCATGCGGTTGCGGGCGCGTGGGTCGCTTTTTTGTTTTTCGTCAAGGTCAAACGGCACGATGTCCAACAAAATGACTTCCAAGCCCACGTTGGCACATTGGCAAGCGATGCCCGTACCCATTAAACCTGAACCTAATACCGCAACTTTACGTATCCTTTTATTCATCATATTTTCTATTTTTTTACAAAAAATCATTTTTGGCGAATATTCGCTAAAAAGCGCGACAAAATTAAAACATTCGACTTATTATCAAAACTATTTCGCCTTTTTTTTGAAAAATATTTTTAAAAATGTCAATAAAAAATCCTTTTTGAGCATCGGATACTGGGGGGGGGCGTTTTGAAAGATTTTTTTCAAAAAAAAAAATTTTTCAAACCACCTAAAAAGGTGTTTTTTGCATCATATATATATGCGTATTTTTTTTTGAAATATTTTAAAAAGATGAAAATGAAAAAACTGATAATCCCAATTTTGTTGTTGAATGCAATTTTGCTTCGTGCGCAAGACCCGATACCGCCGCCGCCAAAAATAAATTGTACTGATGGTTGGCAACCCGATACGGTGGTTTTGGTCACGCCCGAAGTTCCTGCGCAATTCGTCGGTGGAGAAGTGGCATTGCGAAAATACATGCGCGACAGCATGCGCTATCCTGCCGTCGCTCTTGAAAACGAGATTCAAGGGCTCGTTTTCGTCTCATTTGTGGTCGAAAAAGACGGAACGCCCTGCGATGTTAGATTCCTAAAAGGTCACGATGTATTTAAATGGGAAGCCAATCGCTTGGTCAAAGCCATGCCGCGCTGGATTCCCGCAACTTTTCAAGGCGTTCCCGTCAGTTGTAAAATGACAATTCCGATTCTGTTTCGCATTCCAAATTAACGTTTTTTAAAACATCAACGGGTGAAAACGCATTTTTCCTGTCGTGTTCCATTCGAGTGTGGGCGCGGGGATTTTGACAAAATTAAATGTTTTGCAAAGCACTTTTAGGAACCTATTTTTTGTTTTTATTTTGGTTAAATCTATGTCCAACGAAAGATAAAATTGTTGATAACGGGGTTCATTGTAACTATATGTCTTTCCTTTCGACGACCAATTATTGGTGAAACCGCCGTACATATTTTCTGCCCCGTAGCCGACCGCTACATTCAACCATTTCGGAAATTTTGTTGCCCCAAAACTATTCGGATTGCCCGAAATCCAAAATGTTAATGCGTTATAATCTTTAAAAAAAGATTGTGAAAACGTGTTGCCGTACAAGTCAAAAGCGCGGGTTCGCAAGGTAGTTTGTGCCGTTTGGTCGTCTGAAAATAGGGGCGTGTTGTCATATTTTTTGGGAGAATTAGAAACTTTGAGCAACAAGCGTTGGTCGCCCCAAACGGCTTGTTGTACGCCAAAAAGCACGCAACCGCTTGTATTTGCCGCAATATCTGTCCAAGAAAAGCCCCAATTGCTCGAAAATCCGTCCAAAATTTCTAACGAAGCCTGAAACGCCGTGCCAACCGTCATGCCTAACAAAGCGGCGCGACGGTCGCGTACACCCGCCCAACGGTAGGCTTCATACGCCCATTTTGCTTCGGTATAAGCCGTTAACATATGACCACATTTGTCAATGCCGCGCCACTCTAAACCATCGTCGAAAAATTGAAATTTTCCGCGTGGATATTGCGCATACCAAACTTGGTCTAACACCAAAATCGCGCCGCCATAAGCCGCCGCACCACCGATATTGAGCGTCAAAAATCTTTTTTTATTGAAACTTTCGGACGGCAACAAAAGTCGTGAAATAAAATTTCGGGTGGTATCGGCGGTCGCGTGCGCATGGGTGGGCGCAACGAAAACAGCCAATAAAAAAAAAAAGAAAACGAATCGGATATATTTTTTCTGCAACATCATCAAATCGGGGTCTCGTTAAAAATAAGCCGCAAAGAAACCTAAAATGCCCTTAAAAAAAGGCATTTGATTTGTAATGATTTTGTAATTAGTCGATTTTTCTTTTCAAAATAAAACCTTTTCTCAACAAAAAGCGTAAAAAAAAGACTTGAAACGCCAAATTATACTGGGGGTGGGCTTGAAAAGTTGTATTTTTGCTTTCCAGTTTCTAAAAAAATAAAATCGTATTATAAAATTTTAAAAAGAGAAAACAAAAGAAAAAATGAAATTCGGAACCAAAGCCATTCACGCGGGCGTTGAGCCAGACCCGTCCACAGGAGCCATTATGACTCCTATTTTTCAAACTTCGACCTACGTGCAAACTGCGCCGGGCGAACACAAAGGCTACGAATATGCCCGAACGCAAAACCCAACGCGCTCGGCACTCGAAAAAAACCTCGCCGCGCTCGAAAACGGAACCGATGCCATTTGCTTCGCGTCGGGTCTCGCGGCACAAGATGCCGTCATGAAATTGTTGCAATCAGGCGACGAAATCATTAGTTGCGACGATTTGTACGGCGGTTCGTATCGCCAAATGGTGCGCGTTTATCAAAAATTTGGCATTTCTGCCCGATTTATTGATATGACCGACCTTGATTTGGTCGAAAAATCTATCGCTCCAAATACAAAATTGTTGTGGATTGAAACGCCCACCAACCCGATGTTGAACATCGTGGACATCGCCGAACTTTGCAAAATTGCGAGGAAAAAAGGCGTTTGGACGGTCGTTGACAACACTTTTGCTTCGCCTTATTTGCAAAATCCGTTAGATTTGGGCGCAGACATTGTCTTGCATTCGGCGACAAAATATATTAGTGGACATTCTGATGTGATTCACGGCTGTCTCATCACTGCCGATAAAGATTTGGCAACACAATTGCGTTTTTTACAGAATGCGTCGGGCGCGGTTCCTGCGCCGATGGACTGTTTTTTGGTCTTGCGCGGCATCAAAACGCTGCACCTTCGCGTGCGCGAGGCTTGTAAAAATGCAGAAAAAATTGCTCATTTTTTGCAAAATCACCCCAAAGTTGATAAAATTTATTATCCAGGTTTTGCGTCGCATCCGAACCATGAAATTGCAAAAAAACAAATGCGTATGTTCGGCGGCATGTTGAGTTTCGACCTCAAAGGCGGCAGCGTCGAAGAGGCTTACAAAGTGTTGAGCGGCACGCATTTGTTCAGTTTGGCGGAGTCGTTGGGCGGCGTGGAATCGCTCATCGGACATCCTTCGAGCATGACGCACGCCTCGATTCCAAGAGAACAACGCTTGAAAGTAGGTTTGACGGATTCGCTCATTCGGCTTTCCGTCGGTGTCGAAGATGTGGACGATTTGATTGAAGACCTCCGAAATGCCCTCGAACTCGTCTCGATTCCAGTTTCTGAAATGGCGTAATAAAAATTTAATTTTTATAAAAATATTTGCGTTTTATATGGAAATTTTATTTTTTAAAACATTTTTGTTTTGAAAAAAGAATTTCGCTGTGTTTGGTGTTGATATTTTTTTAATCGTTTCTGTTCCAAAAAATCGTAGAAATGTTGTGATTTACAATGTTTTTACGATTTTTTTTTATCGCATCGAAATTGAATCATCATTTTTTCAAAAATTATTATTCAATTTTTAAATCTATTTTTCTCAAAAAACGTTTACAGGAAAGTTAAAATAAGAAATTGAAAAAAAATTGATGGAAGAATTAGAAGAACTGCTCCAATTATTAGCATTAGAACGCAAGGCAGATTTAGAATTTTACAAAGCAAAAGTACAAAGCCAACCCCTCGAAAAACGTCGAAAAGAAGGTTTCACTTGGTTTCCGCTTACGGTTGTGCGCGTCGGTAGTTTCTACGGCGACCGCGTTTTTGTCGTGGTCGAACGCACGGCGCAACTCGACGAACCGCATCAGTTTAGAAGCGGCGCAACGGTGAACCTGTTTTCAAAAGCTCCTGATGCCTACAAACCCGAACGAAGCGGCGTAATCCAAGATTTGAATAAAAATTCGATGCGTATTATATTGAATAGCAATGATTTACCCGATTGGCTCAACAGCGGTCAACTGGGTGTTGACTTGTTGTTCGACGACCGAACGTATGTCGAAATGGAGCGCGCCGTCAAGCAAGTCGCCAAAGCCGAACGCGACAGATTGGCAGAATTGCGCGATATTTTGTTGGGACATCGTCAACCGTCTTTTCGCGCCGTTCAGACCCCCCCCCCCAGTATAAACGCCCAAAATCAGCTCAACGAAAGCCAATTGGCGGCGATTCGACAAATTAACAATGCCTATGATGTGGCAGTCATTCATGGACCGCCGGGAACGGGCAAAACGACGACGGTTGTCCACGCAGTTGTCGAAGTTTGCAAATACGAACGGCAAGTTTTGGTCGCCGCGCCCAGCAACACGGCTGCCGATTTGTTGACCGAACGTTTGGCAGAACAAGGTTTGCAAGTGGTGCGCATCGGCAATATTTCTCGGGTGGACGAAACGCTTTTGAAACACACCCTCGAAGGGCAAATTTCTACGCATCCAGAAAGTAAAAATATTAAAAAATTAAGAATTAAAGCGGCTGAATTGCGCAATTTGGCGCGCACTTTCAAGCGGCGCATGGACTACGAAGCGCGTTCCAGACGGCAACAATTGAAAGACGAAGCACGCGAATTGGCAGCATGGGCAACAAATTTGGAAGAACGCATGATTCAACAAATTTTAGACGGCGCGCAAGTCATTACTTCTACGTTGGTGGGTTCTTCGCACCCCGTTTTGCATAATTTAAAATTTCGTACTGTTTTCATTGACGAAGCTGCGCAAGGGCTTGAACCTGCGACTTGGATTCCAATTTTGAAAGCCACTCGCGTTGTGTTTGCGGGCGACCCGTTTCAGTTGCCGCCGACCGTAAAATCTATCGAAGCTGCCAAACGCGGGCTGCAAATTACGCAAATTGAAAAGTGTATTCAACGTTTTCATAACGTCAATTTATTGAATGTTCAATATCGAATGCACAAAAATATTATGAATTTTTCAAACGCTGTTTTCTATGATAATCAACTAATTGCGCATGAATCGGTGGAAAATAAGAAATTGCATTTCTACGAAAATGAAGAAGCCGTTACGTTTGTGGACACTGCAGGTTGTGGCTTCGATGAAAAGGTGAATCCTGAATCGTTGAGCCGTTTCAATGCCGAAGAATTTTTTATTTTGCGGGAACATTTGTATCAATTGGTCGAAAAATTTGACAGTAGCGTTGATTTTCCGTTGCCGTCTATCGGCATCGTTTCGCCGTATCGCGAGCAAGTGGAATTTATGGAAACTCAAATTTTAGAAGACCCAATTTTAGCCGATTTTTTGAAAAAAAAGCGCATCAGCATCAGTACGATTGATGGTTTTCAAGGACAAGAACGCGATGTGATGTACATTTCGCTCGTTCGTTCCAATCCAAAATTTGAAATCGGATTTTTGAGCGATACCCGTCGCATGAACGTTGCGATGACCCGTGCCCGCATGAAACTCATCGTCGTGGGCGACAGCTCGACCATCGGAAATCACCATTTTTACAAAGCATTTTTGGATTATGCAGAAAAAAATGGAGCCTATCGAACCGCATGGGAATTTATGGCAACGTAAATTTTTTAAACAAAAAAAACAATTCCCTCGCGGCGCATGAGCCGATTAAAACGCTTATTCGGCTCAATATTTAGATATTTTTGAGCCGAATAAGCGTTTTTTGCTAGAAAAAAGACGAATATACTGGGGGGGATGTTTTTAGTGACCGATTTCAAGATTGATTTGATAATTAGTACTTCGCCCGCTATTTTGAACCTTAAAAATGTCTTTTTCTACCAAATCTTGCAAATGTCGCGTCGCCGTCGGCTTCGATACTTTACCAATAATTTGATATTTTCGTGCATTCATGCCGCCTTGAAAACCTTCTTCGCCTTCTTCCAACATTCGATTGATGACTTTGAGTTGTACGTCGTTTAATTGTAATTTACATCTGTCATAGAATTTGGTTTTTTTAACCAAAAAATTGATGGTTTGAATGAAGTCTTGTTGTGCTTTCAGAATCGTATTGCTGAAATAGTGAATCCAATCGGTTATTTGATTGGTGCGTTGGGCTTTTTTGAGCGCATCGTAATATGCTTTTTTATTGGCTTCGATTGCCGTTGACAGACTCATTAAAATCGGTCTTTTCAAGCCTTGTGCCAATGCTTTTTCCGCGATGACGCGCCCGATTCGCCCATTTCCGTCTTCAAACGGGTGTATGGTTTCAAAATATAAATGAGCAATTGATGCCCGAATTAAGAGATTCGATAGGGGCGTTTGTCCAGTGGGTTTTGTGGCGTTGAACCAATCTAAAAACAAATCCATTTCTTTTTGAACTTGTACAGAGGGAGGTGCTTCAAAATGGATTTCTTCCTTACCGATTGCGCCAGAAATGACTTGCATCGGCTCCAAATGGTTTCGATATTTTCCAATACGAATGCTCGAATTTCCTAACATCAGCCATTGATGCCATTCAAAAAGCATGGTTTCGGTCAGGTCGCTGTCAAAATTTTCACGTACTTTGACCAACAACGTAGCGATGCCTTCCGAACGTTTGTCTTTGATGAAATGGGTTGGCGTTGCATAGCCTAAATTTTTCCGAATGGACGAAATGAGGTCAATTCTACTGATAAATTCACCCTCTATCGAAGAAGTTTTTATCGCTTCTTTGACCAATAGCGTGACAATGGAATCGGCTTGTTCGTGTTCAGACAAACCCTCCAATACGCCCAAACTTTGACCTGCCAAATCCATGAAAGATAGGGAGATTTCGGTGAATGCGGTTTTTTCATATTGAAATTTCCGCCAATCTTGCTGTTGCCAGTTATATACCATGAGCCGATTACATTAATTATTCGGCTCAAAAATACTTGTTTTTTTGAGCCGAATCGCATTTTGAAATCATTATTTTTAAAAGAAAAAAAAATATAGACAATTGTCAAAACACAATATGTACCAAATGGCACTGGTTTGACGTGAAAAAAGCACCCCCCCAGTATAAGTCACCCCGAAGGACGGAGGAAAGTTATTTTTTGAGCTATCAAAGGCACTTAAACGCGGTTGTGAAAGTTGTTGATGCTGGAAATGCACTTTTTCCAAATATTCATTTAAAATTTCTATTCTTTCAGTATATTATTTTTTCTGTACGTTTTTTTCAAAATGAAATTAAAAATACAGTTTTTCCGAATCAGAAGACGTATTTTTGCGTCCAAAATTAGAAGCATTTCATCTGTAAAAAAAGAAAAATCTGAAATATAATGTCAAATACTACCATTCACCTGTTGCTCGGCTCTAATGAAGGCGACCGCGTTGATTTTATCGAAAAAGCCGTCGTGCGGCTCAACCGCGAAGTCGGCAAAGTCTCCGAGCAATCGCATTATTACGAGACCGCCGCTTGGGGAAACACCGACCAAGCCGATTTTTTGAATCAAGCCATTGCGTTGCAAACTGCTTTTTCGCCGCGTGCCGTGTTGCAAAAAATATTGGCAATTGAAACCGATTTGGGCAGAAAGCGTAGCGAAAAAAATGCGCCTCGCACCATTGACATTGATATTTTGCTGTTCGGAAACACCGTTGTGAACGAAAAAGACCTCAAAATTCCGCACCCCGAATTGCCCAATCGCAATTTTGCGTTGGTGCCGCTCATGGAAATTGCAGGCGAAACCGAACACCCCACGCTCGGCAGCACCATCGAAGACCTCTATTTCGAGTGTCAAGACCCGCTCGAAGTTGCCATGATTTATAACGACGGCGAGGGCGACGAACCCGAAACTGAACAATAACAAAACCACGCAACGGCATATTTATTGCCATAAATTGGACAATTAATAGAGATGAACGATTATGCTTTCGTGGCAATAGAAGGAAATATTGGCGCAGGAAAAACCACGCTTGCCAATCAATTAGCCACCGATTACAATGCACGACTTATCCTCGAACAGTTTGACGACAACCCTTTTTTGGCGTTGTTCTACGAAAATCCAGAGCGATATGCGTTCACGGTCGAGTTGTTTTTTATGACCGAACGGCATCGCCAGTTGTCGGAAAATTTAGGACAAACGGATTTGTTTCAACCTTTTCGGATTGCAGATTATTTCTTTTTGAAAACATCTATTTTTGCGAAAAACAACCTCAATGACGAGGAATATCGGTTGTTTCAACGCCTGTTTTCGGTGTTAAATTCTACGTTTCCGAAACCGAATTTGCTGTTGTATTTGCATCGAAGCGTACCGAATTTGTTGCGAAACATCAAAAAACGGAACCGCGACTACGAATCTGATATTTCCGCCGATTATTTGTTGCAAATCCAAACGGCTTATTTTGATTATTTCAAGATGGAACCCAATCTTCCCATCGTCGTTTTAGACGTTGCCGATAAGGATTTTGTAGAAAATACCGATAATTATGAGCAAATAAAAGCCATTTTGCATCGAAATTTCGCAAATGGCGTGCATTATTTGAGTTTATAAAAATTTAACAACTAAAAAAAATAACAAAAATGTCAGAAGCATTGATTTTACTCCCCCCCCCAGTATCTGAACGTATTTCGACGTACAATACGGGTTGGAAAATGACTTATTGGTTGTTCACAAAATTACCTGCGGCGTGGTTCATGGGTGTTCGCGTGGGCGAAGTGGACACGCAAGCGGCATGGGCAACGGCGACGATTCCGATGGGTTGGCGTTCGCAAAATCCGTTTCGTTCTATCTATTTTGCGGCGCAAGCGGCGGCGGCGGAACTTTCGACGGGTTTGTTGGCAACGTTGGCGTTGGCGCAATATCCAAATCGTAAAAACTCGATGCTCGTGACGGAATTTAATGCCCAATATTTAAAAAAAGCAAATACCAAATGCACTTTTCGTTGCGACGACGGGGCGGCAGTAATGGAAGCTGTCAGAACCGCCGTTGAAACCAACACGCCACAAGTTTTGACGATGACCTCGACGGGCAGAAACCAAGCAGGCGACATCGTGTCCATCGTGCGCGTGACGTGGAGTTTTAAATGATTTTAAAAAAGATAAATATTTTTTTGGAATTTTCCATAAAATCTAATTTATCAATGAAATATATATTTTGAAAAAAATAACATTAAAAAAGGGTAGGGAAGTGGCATTGCAACGTTTCCACCCTTGGATATTTTCGGGCGCAATTTTTCAGCCTGAAAAATTAGACATTGCGGAAGGCGAATTGGTGGAAATTGTTGATGCGCGACAAAATTTTTTGTGCATCGGTTACTATTCGTCGGGCAGTATTGCGATTCGCGTGTTGAGTTTTGATAATATCGAAATTGACCAAACGTTTTGGAATCAACGCCTTCAAAATGCCCTCCATTTGCGCACGCGCTTGGGCATGACGGTGGACAGCACGACGACAAATTGCTTTCGCCTCGTGCATGGCGAGGGCGACGGCGTGTCGGGTTTGGTGATTGACATGTACGGTTCCGTAGCGGTCGTTCAATGTCATGCGATTGGAATTTATCGCCAATTGGCGGCAATTGCAACGGCATTGCGGCATATTTTTGGCGATAAATTGACGGCAATTTATGACAAATCGTCAGAAACGCTCCCCCCCCAGTATTCGACGAATCGCTACGTGTTTGGTGCGTCTGAAATACCGAAAATGGTGTTTGAAAACGGTCAAAAATTTAATATTGATTGGGAAACGGGTCAAAAAACGGGTTTTTTCCTAGACCAACGCGACAATCGGAAATTATTGGAACGTTATTCGGAAGGAAAAAATGTGTTGAATGCCTTTTGTTATTCGGGCGGATTTTCTATTTTTGCCCTTGCTTCGGGCGCGACATCGGTTTGTTCTGTTGATGTGTCGGCAAAAGCGATTGATTTAACGAATCAAAATGTTGCTTTAAATTTTTCAAATATTTCGGAAGAAAAACACGTTTCCAAAGCGGAAGATGTGTTGCAGTTTTTGAAAGAAAATGAGCAAATTTTTGATGTGATGGTGGTGGATCCGCCCGCGTTTGCGAAATCGGTGTCAAAGCGGCACAACGCGGTGCAAGCCTATAAACGGCTCAATGCGATGGCGATTCGCCAGATTTCTACGGGTGGCATTTTGTTTACGTTTTCGTGTTCGCAAGTGGTTGACCGTGCATTGTTTTATGATACGATAACGGCGGCGGCAATCGAAGCGGGTCGAAAAGTGCGCGTATTGCATCATTTGACGCAACCTGCTGACCACCCCGTCAATATTTTTCACCCCGAAGGCTCATATTTGAAAGGTTTGGTATTAGAAATTACGTAATTTTATGCTGGATACTGGGGGGGTAGGTTTTTGGTTGTTTTTTTATTAAAAATAATAATCATGGAATTATTGAAAAATCCTTGGCGAAATGTGCTGATGAATCTTGTTAGCAATAGCCATCATCAGATACGAATTACCGCTCCATTTGTTAAAGAAAATATTTGTAAAGAAATTTTTAAGAATAAAAAAAAGCAAACGCAATTTGAATTGATTACTTCTTTTAATTTACAAAATGCGTTTGCGGGTTCTTTGGATTTATTAGCTTTAAAATATATCTTAGACAATGGTGGTGTTGTGAAAAATTACCCGAAATTACACGCTAAAATCTATATTTTTGATGAATCCAAAGCCGTAATTACATCTGGAAATTTGACCAACGGCGGTTTACATTCCAACTACGAATACGGGATTTTGCTTGATAACAGTGCCGTTGTCGCACAGATAAATGAAGATTTTTTGCGTATCGCCAATGATTCTGTAACAGGAACCGTAAAAAATGAGCATATTTTAGAGGCATTAACAATAATTGAAAACCTGCCGCGTAAGGAAAGTTTGAAATTAGGCGATGTAGAACTGGAATACCCCGAAATAAGCATAAATCACAAACTCATCGAAAATTTTGAGGGAATGATAGAGCAGACTTTGAGCGGTTGGAAATTAGATATTTTTAAATGTGTTAATGCAATAGAAGGCAGAGAGTTTTCGTTGGGGCAACTGTATGATTTTGAATCCTTTTTGAAACAAAAACATCCAAATAATCAATATGTAAAAGAAAAAATTAGGCAACTTGTACAGCAATTTAGAGATTTAGGATTGATTGAATTTGTGGAAGATGGAAAATATCGAAAATTATGGATATAAAATTATAAAAACATAAATCCCTATATTTTGCAGCTAAAAGTGCATATAGAAAATGGAAATAGAAGTAAAAGAAACGGAAAAAATC
>JBJOPA010000212.1:0-7280 GCA_046051005.1 Bacteroidota bacterium | reverse complement strand
TTGATAATTTTTTAAATTCAAAATAGTGAAAAATTAAATTTTTAATACCCCCCAGTATTCCTCATTTTTGATGATGTTTTTTTCAAATAAAAAATAAAAAATGGCTAATAAAAAAAAAGTATCGCTATTTTTGAACATTATTAATGTGTTGAGGTTGTACCTTTGCCGACCGATGATAACTTTATTGCGGTATTTTAAAAATTGAATTTTCTTGAAAATGAATCGAATCATTGGAACTTATGAGGGCGCGGCGCGTCAAACGCTCGTTTTTGCAGTCGGAGCCATGCACGGCAACGAACCTGCGGGCGTGCAAGCCATCGAAAAACTGTTAGAAATGCTGCACGAAGAGCCTACAAAAAATCCAGATTTCAAATTTAATGGAAAATTGGTGGGGCTGATTGGCAATTTGGCGGCTTTTCAACAAGGGATTCGCTATATTTCGGAGGACATGAATCGGTTGTTTTCAACGGAAAATATTGCGAAAATAAGGGAAAAGGCACTTTTTGCGCCGCTCAAAGCGTCAGATACTGGGGGGGGGCATTTTTGGGAAGATTCCGACGAATGGAATGCCGAAGAACGCGAAGTGAACGCTTTTTTGAATACGATTTTTAAAGAAATAGAAACGTATCAACCCCAAAAAATTGTGTTGATTGATTTGCATACCACGTCTGCCGATGGCGGTATTTTTGCGATTCCGCAAGACCACGACGCGGCGAGTTTGGCACTCGCAAAGTCCTTGCACGCGCCTGTTGTGCTGGGTTTGACTGCAGGTGTAGGCGGCACGACGTTGCATTATTTCACGAAACAAAATTTTGATTTTCCGACAATCGCCGTTGCTTTTGAGTCTGGTCAGCATGGAGACCCAAATAGTATGTCGCGTGCGGTCGCGGCGTTGGTACATTTGTTGCGGGCGGTGGGTTGCGTGGCTGCCGAAGCCGTTGAGAGTCGGCACGAGGCATTGTTGCGGCGATATACGGCGGATTTGCCGCGTTTGGTGCAGCTCTTTTATGTCCATAAAATTGCCGCTCATGCAGATTTTGCGATGTTGCCAAATTTTAAAAATTTTCAATTTGTTGAAAAAAATCAGCCGCTCGCTCGCGTGGGAAATGATGTGGTGGTGGCTCCCAAAAATTGCCTCGTTTTGATGCCTTTGTATCAAAAACGAGGAAATGATGGCTTTTTTTTAGTTGAAAAAATTGAATAATGTTTTTTTGGAAGGCGGCGATTAAAAAAATATCAACGCGAAACCTGAAAAACGATGGTTTTTGAAAACAAAAATATTTTTTCAAAAAAATACTTAAAAAACACGCCAAAAATGACTTTCGTCCCTCCCTTCGGGGGGATTGAGGGGGGAAATACTGGGGGGTAGCCTTTTTTCACTTTTTTTCTAGAAAAAAACTATCTTTGTTGAATAAATTAGGTTAAAAAAAAATTGAATTATGAAAAATTTTAAGAATACGATTTGCTTGGTTTTTGCGTTTTTGTTGGGTCAACAATCGCTTTTTTCGCAATCGCCAATTGATTTTACGCAAGCCAATATTGCGAACAATGAGCGATTGCATTGGCAAAATCTCAATAATTTTTCAGTCACGGGCGCGGGCGCGAACTTGGACATTACGTATCACCGATGCGAGTGGACGGTTGCGCCGAGTCAAGCGCAAATTCGCGGCAGCGTGACGACATACTTTAAAACAATTGGGAATGTGAATAGCATTTCTTTCGATTTGTCTGCGCCGTTGGTCGTGGATTCGGTTGTTTTTCGGCGACAACGCCTCAATTCGGTGAGCCGAAATGGGGATATTTTGAACATCACGTTGCCCAATTCCATTGCGAATGGCGCGTTGGATTCGGTGACGATTGTTTATAACGGCGTGCCGCCTTCGACGGGTTTTGGCTCGTTTGTGGCGACAACACATGGTAATAATATTCCCATTCTTTCGACGCTTTCGCCGCCGTATGGTGGTCGAGATTGGTGGCCCTGCAAATTGGATTTGAACGATAAAATTGATTCGTTGGACATTTTGATTAAGGTTCCGACGGGCAATCGGGCGGCTTCTAATGGTTTGTTGGTGCGCGAATTGCAAATTGATTCGTCAACAAAACTATTTCATTGGAAACATCGCTATCCAATTACGTCTTATTTGGTTTGTATGGCGGTGACAAATTACGAATCGCAATCCTTTAAAATTGGGCTTTCACGCGGTGATTCGCTTGATATTTTGAATTATAATTACCCCGAATCTCGTGCGCAATGGCAAGCCGATGCGCAATTGGTGGCTCCGATTATGCGACTTTTTGACTCGTTGTTTACGCCTTACCCTTACAAACGCGAAAAATATGGTCATGCGCAATGGAATTGGAGCGGCGGCATGGAGCATCAAACGATGTCGTTTATGCAAAATATTGGTTGGGGTTTGACGGCGCATGAGTTGGCGCATCAGTGGTTTGGCGACCAAGTGACGTGCGGCTCGTGGCGCGATATTTGGCTGAATGAAGGCTTTGCGACATATTTGACAGGTTTGACATATGAACGACTTTCTGACCCATTTTATTGGAAAAGTTGGCGACAACAAACCCTCGCAAGCGTGGTTTCGCGGGTGGGCGGCTCGGTTTGGGTGACGGACACGACGAATGTAGGACGCATTTTTGACAGCCGTTTGACGTATAACAAAGGTGCGTATGTGTTGCATCAATTGCGTTGGTTTGTAGGGGATTCGGCGTTTTTTGCGGGTGTTCGGAACTATTTGCGCGACCCGCAGCTGTCGTATGGCTACGCTTCGACGGCAGATTTGAAACGCCACATGGAAACCGCCAGTCGTCGAAATTTGACCAATTTTTTCGACCGTTGGTTTTTGGGCGAAGGTTATCCAAATTATACGATTTGCATTGACCCGAATGGGCAACCCAATCAATACAACGTCCGAATTGGGCGCGGACATTCGTTGGCAGGTTTGCCGATGATGGAAATGGATTTGCCAATTCGATTGAAAAATATCAATAATACGATGGACACGACGGTTAGGGTTGTGACGAATTTTGCGGACAACTCGGGCTATTTTCAAGCGACGATTCGATTGGCGCAAGCACCCGATTCGGTTTGGTTTGACCCTGAATTGTGGTTGATTTCTAAAAATAGTACGGCGACGTTGCGAAGTGGACTCAATGGCTGCGTGTTGGCGACCGAAGAACTTGCAGATGTTGAAATGGAACTGCGCCCCAATCCCGCGCACAACGAATTGAAAATTGCGTTTGATGCAAAAGATTTTGTAGGAGAAACGGTAGATTTTAGCGTTTTGGATTATTCTGGTCGCGTTTTTTTGCAGAAAAGTGAGAAAATTAGCTTCGGAAATATGTCACAATCGTTAGATGTCGAATCACTCGTTTCGGGCAATTATTTGCTGAAAATCAAGATAAAAGATAAAATAACGGTTAAAAAGTTTGTGAAAATGTGATAAAATTTGGTTCACAATAATTGATAAAAAAAAATCATATTTTTAGGTTTTTTTTGAAAAACATTTGGCTACGTCGTGGAGATGTATGTATCTTTGTGCTGTGGAGTAAATTTTTTATTGTGAATTAACTTTGGTCAGCGAGAGGCTCCACAAACCCAACGTAAACACAGAAGGTAAGTCGGCTTTTCGCTGTTTTTTGAACATTATTAAAATCGTCATACAAATCGCTCAATCGTGGATTCACGGTTGGGCGATTTATTTTTTTGGAACTTCGACGACCAAAAAAATATCAACGCAAAACCTGAAAAACGGCTATTTTTTTAAACAAAAATATTTTAAACCTTAAAAAACTTCAAAAAATGGCTTGGATACTGGGGGGGGGACATTTTATGAAAAAAAATATGTTTTAGGAGTGTATAATTTATTGATGCTTTCATCGTTTCTTTGCGGCAAGTTTTTAGGTAACCTATTTTGGTTATTTTAAAAATGTTTTATTAATTGTTTATTTAACCCATTTTTTAAAATTCTAAAAGAATCAGAAGTGATGAAAAAATTCTTGGTAATGGCGATTTTCGCAGCATCTACTTTGGCTGCAACTGCTCAAAATGCACCAGCAGCACCTGCTCAAACTGCACCAAAAGCGGAAGCTAAAAAAGAAGTAAAAGCAGCAGCGAAAGCGGGCAAAGCAGAAGTAAAAGCAGCAAAAACTGAAGCGAAAGCGGACATGAAAGCAGCAAAAACGGAAGCAAAAGCAGACGTAAAAGCAGCAAAAACGGAAGCGAAAGCAGAAGTGAAAGCAGCAAAAAAAGGAAAAAAAGCAGCAGCAAAACACTAAGCTGTCGTTTTTTTCAAAAAAAAGACTTTCCAATTCGCTTGGAAAGTCTTTTTTTTTATTTTTTTTAAGAAATTTTAACCTTGAAACTCGATTTGTACGGTATCATCAATTTTCAAGCCCAATAATTCGGCGGCTTTTCCCATGTTGATAGAAATTTCGAGGAAATCGGAGTTGAAAAGACACAATGTTTCGCCCATCGCCACTTCGTTGTAGCTTCCAGAAAGTTTGGTAATGGGGTCGAATCGCTTGAAATAGAGCTGAAATGCACGCCCGCGCCCGACGCGCTCAAAGGTTTCGCGGCTGATGTTCAAGATGGCATTGTCATAATTGTCTATATGAATAATCGCGCCTCGAATCTCCGAAGCCGTGATGACGGGTTGGAGGTGAATGCGTTGCAGGATTTCGTGGGTCGGTTGCCCCAACGTGTCGAGCGAAGATTCCTCGTGCGTGAGGTGCGCGACCGCATTTGCGATGGTATTTTTGATTTGATGAAAATTTACGCCTTCAAACGGCAAAATTCTCGCACCATTTTGACGGATATATTGTGGCAAATTTTCGATGAGGAGCGTAAAAACGCCGTTGTCGGGACCAATAAAATAGTGATTTTGATATTCAAAGGCGATGAATTGCAACGCGCCACCGCCATTGTTGACGCTGACGACATGGATGGATTGTTCGGGAAAATTTCGCCATGTATTTTTGAGCGTAAAAGCGGCTCCCACAATGTCGTGATTTCTGACCGTGTGCGACACGTCCACGAGCAACAAATCGCGGTTTTGTGTCAAAATAGACCCTTTTAGCGCGGCGGTATAATAATCTTGCAGACCAAAATCGGTCGTCAATGTTATAATGTTCATAAACAATGTGCTGTGATTTATCGAATTTTGTAGTAAAAAACGTGCTTTTCGCCCTTTTTTTTCGTCTTATACTGGGGGGTGGGCATGAAATACTTTTTTTATGGTATTTTTCAAAAAAAAGCAAAAAAAGTTTTAAAAAAAACGATTAAAAAGTTTTTTTTTCAGAAAATAATTGTACTTTTATGGAAAATTTTGTTTGAAGGCATGACCATTAATTTGCAATCAGTATCCCCCGTTTTTCACAAAAGTTTGACAAAAGTACAATTATTCTATGGTTTTTAATTTTTTTCCAATTTTTTAGTTTACATTTTTTAAAAAATAATATCTCAATACTTTTTTCACCATTTAAAACTTTCACCAATGATGTTAAGAATTTTTTTTATTCGTTCGGTCGGAAAACCTTAGTGTAACAATCGTTGTACAGAGGAATTTTTTCCAAATTTTATTTTCATAATTTTTTTTAACGAAAAAAAAATATCGAATTTGAGCGAAATTTTGTTAAACATCGAGGATTTGGACTTGGTCGCTTTATTTGGCGAAAACAATTCAAAACTCAACTTGGTACGCAAAGCGTTCCCTGACCTCGTCATCACTTCCAGAGGCAGCAACCTAAAAATCGTAGGCGACAAAGCGCAAGCCCAAACCGCCAAATCGAAGGTGGAAATGATGATTCGCCTATTGCGTGAACACCGCGAATTGACGCTGCAAACGGTGGCGGATTTGTTGCAAGGAACCAATCCGTTTGAAACCAGATTGGCTGCCGACGCACCCAGCAATGCCACGATTGTGCATGGCAAAGACGGAACGCCGATAAAAGCGAAAACTCGGAATCAACGGAAATTGGTGGACGCGGTGGACAAAAACGACATCGTTTTTGCGCTCGGACCTGCGGGAACGGGCAAAACCTACACCGCCGTCGCCCTCGCCGTGCGTGCGTTGAAAAATCGAGCGGTCAAAAAAATCATTTTGACGCGCCCCGCCGTCGAAGCGGGCGAAAATTTGGGTTTTTTGCCGGGCGATTTGAAAGACAAAGTGGATCCGTATTTGCGCCCACTTTACGACGCGCTTGACGACATGTTTCCAGCCGATAAGTTGGTGCAATTTATGGCAAACCGAACCATCGAAGTCGCGCCGCTCGCTTACATGCGCGGACGAACGCTCGACAACGCATTTATCATCTTGGACGAAGCGCAAAATACAACGCCTCAACAGATGAAAATGTTTTTGACCCGTATCGGTCCGTCGGCGCAATGTATCATCACGGGCGATTTGTCGCAAATTGACTTGCCGCGCAACGTAAAATCGGGTTTGTTGCAAGGCTCGCATATCCTGCGAGACATTGAGGGCATTGCGTTTGTGCATTTGACCGCCGAAGATGTGGTGCGTCACCGATTGGTGCGCGAAATCATCAAGGCGTATGATGCGCACGACGAATACCAAAAGCGCAGCGAAGATGAGCGCGAAGCCATCAAAAAAGCGGAAAATGCCGCCAAAGGTGACAGCGCGCCGAGAAGTTCATAATCATTTTTTTAATCTAAAATAGAGTCGAGGCACTCAAAAGCCACTTTCCATAAAATTTGCGCGTTAAAACCGCAATGATACTGGGGGGTGGCTTTTTTTTATTATTTTCTCAAAAAAAAAGGTAAAATTTCTTATTTTCATTCAAAAAAATTACTTTTGCGACAATTTTATTACAAGATAACGGGTTGTTGACAAAATGCTATATCACTTATTCAAATGGCTTGACGAGGCGTATCAGTTTCCGGGTGCGCGATTGTTTCAATATGTTTCTTTCAGAGCGGGTGCGGCATTGATTTTGTCGTTGCTGATTGCCATCATTTTTGGTCGCCGCATCATCGAATTTTTGCGGAACCTACAAATCGGCGAAACCGTGCGCGATTTGGGTTTGGAAGGGCAAAAACAGAAGCAAGGCACGCCAACGATGGGCGGTGTCATCATCATTTTGGCGATTTTGGTGCCGACGTTGCTGTTTTGTCGCCTCGACAACATCTACGTTTTGTTGATGATATTGGCGACGACTTGGATGGGCATCATCGGTTTTGTGGACGATTATATTAAAGTTTTTAAGAAAGACAAAGAAGGGCTGAAAGGGATTTTTAAAATTATGGGACAAGT
>JBJOPA010000211.1:0-2639 GCA_046051005.1 Bacteroidota bacterium | reverse complement strand
TCGCACACACGCGAGGCGGTTTTTGTTTGAAAAAATTCGTCCTAAAATGTAAAATTTAAAAAATACGTAGCTTTTTTCCATTTTTGCGTCCAAATTGTCAAATTTGGTATATTTTTTCGAGTAATCAAATACATAAAAAAATCAATACGAAATCAGAACGAGCATATTTATAAAAAGTAACATTCAATTATGAAATTTTCACGCTTTTTTCTATTGTTAATAGCGTTTTTTTGTTTGAAAAATCCTCTTTTTTCGCAAAAAAACACCGATTCGCCCGACGCGATGCCCCCCCCCAGTATGTCCGTCACATTGTCGGCTGCGGACACGGCTGTGTTGCCGTTTCCGACCGCCGCGTCGCAATATGAGGGGCTTCGCCTACAAATGAGCGATGTGAGAGGCATGAAAAGACTAAAAAAAACCATAAAATTTAAATCAACGCTCGTCAATACGGGGCGTTTGCCTGTCAATTTGGGCAAAAATCGAAAACCCGCCGACGCATTGCCGCTCATTTTGCTCGACACGGCGGCATTGGCGGAAAACGGTTTGCAAGATTATCAAGACCAGATTCGATACGCCATTCTGCAATTGCCCATCAAACTTGGCGAAGGCAAAACCATTCAAGAATTAAATATCGAAATTTTTATAATCACCAATAAAAATATTGTTACTTCCGAGAAAAAAATAGAAAAACCAAATAAAAAATCAGAAAAACCGACCGAAAAGAAAACGGAGCCTTTCACCGACGAATCACCAACCATTGAAATCAGCACGCCTAAAGCCAGTGATGTGGTTAAAAATGGTGAAAATCCGAAATTTTTTGGACATGCCACGTCGCCCGTTGACACCATTTTGCCGACTGGTTTTACGTCTTTTGAAGACGCAGAACGCGAAATCTTGCGGTTGGATAGCCTCGAAAATGCCAAAATTGCCAACGCCGAACGCGATAAAAAAAATAGAGATACTAAAAATTTATTGAAACCCGTCGCGCCCGAAAAGATTGATAAAACAATTCCAAAAGAAGAGAAAACGGCGAAGAAAGAAGTCAAACCGACCGAAAAAATAGCCCCCCCCCAGTATCCAAACCCAAAAGAAACCAAAAAAGAAGAAAAAATAGTCGAAAAACAGCCCGAAAAAGTGGCTGAAAAACAGCTCGTCAAAACCGAACCTATCAAGCGTGACACGGCTCCGAGTTCAGGTTTTATTGAAGAAAAAATTGATTTGTCAACGGGTTGCGCCGATTTGACGATTGACGGAGTACGGGTTTTAGAAAGTAATGAAAAAATTATAAAAGTTGAATTTAATTTGTTCAACAACGGCAACAAAGCTGCCAATATTTACGGCGAAACGCGAAAATTGGAAGACAATGTCGCCGTTCGGTTCTACGCGAGCGGCACGCAACGCCTCACGCGAGGCAGCCTCATCGTGGACGGAATTTTCATCAGCGAAGGTTTGAAAGATACAAAAGGAATGTTAGAACCGAAAAAAGGTGTTAAATTAACGTATAAAGTGTCGGCAGAAAAGTTCACGAGATTCAGTAAGGTAATGATATTGCAAGTTGACGGTTTCGACGTTGTCAGAGAGTGCGACGAAACGAATAACGTAAATTACGTATTCATAAAATAAAAAACTTGATTTTTTAGAAAAAAAATAAAAACCCATGATAAAAATCTTAAAATTGAACGCAAAAAACTGTTGTTTTTTCATCGCCATTTTTTTATGTGTTAATTTTCAAAAAGTGGCGGCGCAAACCACGCATCTCGAATTTGAAATTTCGGGTTGGAACGTTTCCCAAGCAACGTTGGGTTATCATTTTGGCGGACAATATTTTGCCATAGATTCGACCAATTTTGACACCGTTTCGGGCAAAATTAGCTTTCATTTTCCAAAAAAATTACCAACAGGGCTTTATTTTTTGGGAAATACTGGGGGGGGCATCTTGTTCGATTTTTTGATGACCAACGACACTTTTTTACGCATCAAAACGGCTGCAAATATGCCTTACGACAGCGCGAAAATTGAAGAAAAATCAGAAGAAAATCGCATTTGGTTTGGCTATCAGCGCACTTCGCGCTTGGTTTCGCAGCAAATTGAGACGCTTAAAGCCACCGAATCGCTCATTCGACAAGCCACCACCGACACCGCCGTTTGGAACGAACATCAGCGAAAAATGCGCGATGCACAGGCTCAACTTGATGCGTATTCGCACGCTCAAATTAGCATTCATGCCAATACGTTTGCTGCAAAAATATTGAACACGACATTGCCGCTTGAAGTACCCGCCGACATTGCCCCAAAAACTGCCGACGGTAGGGCGTGGAATCCAGTTTATTTGCATTATTTGCGTCAACATTTTTTAGATAACATTGACTTTTCAGATGAAAATTTGTTGCGAACACCTTATTTTACGGTACGTTTACAACAGTTTTTGACTCGAATTATTCCGTCGCAACCAGATTCTGTACGTCATTATCTCGACCTTTTGCTCGCACGTGGGCGCGTCCAAACGAAACCCGTTGTCTATCAATTTATGCTACAATGGTTGACAAATTTATTTGATACGAACCTCGAAACCATTGTCAATGGAGACGCTTATTTGCTACATTTGGTAGAAAAATATCACCACGAACCCGACAGTCCAA
>JBJOPA010000210.1:0-4193 GCA_046051005.1 Bacteroidota bacterium | reverse complement strand
CATATGAATCCAGAATCTTTTTTAAGTACGTGATTTCACTATGCAATTGTTTTATCATCTCTTCATACATAGCGCGTTCTTTTTCTATCAAGCCATTATTTAGAATCAAGGCTGCATTAATCGTACTTTGGTCTTTATTTTCTGTAATATTAAAAAATACACGCTTTTCGTCGAAATTTACTAAATCTGTTATACTTACTTCAAATATTTTTGAAATTTGTTCTAATTTAGACATAGAAATTTCAGTCTCCCCTCTCTCCATTTTAGAGTAGGCAACTTGTGAAATATTGAGTTGTTGAGCAACATACTCTTGTGTCAAATCTTTAAACTCTCTCACTTTCTTGATATTGTTTGCAATATGCATCTTTATTCAGTTTTAAATTATAACAATACGTTTTACATTATAACCACAAAGATAGCATCAGTTTTACTATGACTAGCTACTTTTGTCAAGTTTTTTTTCATTCATTAACTATTCAACAAAATGTATCTAAAAAAAGAAATTTTATTTAGCTTATGCTGTATTCTTTTGATATTATGTCTATCAACAGGATGCGGCGAAGTCGGGTTTATGTCAGAAAAGAACAGTTGGCTACCACGCGAAATAGAAAGTTTAGAGGATTTTTTTCACATATATTTAGCCTTACAACTCTCAATTTTTTTTATTTCTATTTTATTGTCTTTTGTTTTGAGCAAATTAGGTTATTTCGTATCCTTGATTATACATTTTATATGGATAGTTTCTTACAGAGATTATGGTTTTTTCTCTGTGTTAATGCTATTTAGTATTTTGTCAATAATTCTTATTTTAATAGCAAATTTTAGAAAAATAAAATATTGAATTTTAAAAAGTATAAAAAAATCAATAATAAAATATGAAAAATATTAAACTAACGTTTATGTTTTTAGCTTTTTTTCTTTGTAATCAGACTTTTGCGCAAGCAAGATTAAGGGCAGAGAATAATTCTGAATATGGTTTTTTTACAGTACTAATAGTGTTATTGGGGATATTCTTAATAATTCGTATTATCATAATGGGTAACAAGGGGAATGAAGATATTAAAAATGTTAATAAATATGGTGGATTGCAAAAAAAATACAGCATTCTTATTGGTAAAATAATGGATAGAAACCCCTATTATCAGTTAGAAATAAAAAATTCAAATAATGTCCGACTTACAAATACAGGAATGGCATTTAGGTTGATAGAACTGGATAAAAAATTACAAGTCACATGGAATTGGCATAGGTTTAGTAGTGGGAAAATGTATAAATTACAGTGGTATTTTTATGAGTATGAAAATCAGGATAAAATGTATGAAGTGTTGGATAGAGACGTAGCTATACAGGGGTTCATTGATAGCGGAATGACGAAGTTGCAAGCCGAAGAGTGGTTTAAAATTAGTCGTTCCAATAATGAAGCAGAACAAGAAAAACTTGTAAAGGAATTTTCACGCAAATATCCCGAATTTTGGTCAAAAATTACTGGTTAAAATTTTAAAAATAACATCACTAACCACCGAAATTCCTTCCATAGTATATTTTATTTTTTACCCTGCAATGAAAAAATGCCTCGCGCGCGCGCACGAGGCATTTTTTTTGCCCCCCCCCAGTATATTTGCCGTTTTTTAGTATTTTTGCCCACTTTTTCAAGCATTTTGAAAAATAAATTTTAAGAAAACTTAAAAAAAAATATGATGGATTATAAAATTGATGAAAAATATATTTCAGATTTCATTGATGCGGCATTGGACGAAGACGTAAAAACAGGTGACATCACGGCATTGGCTTGCATTCCAATCCAAAAACGAGACCGCGCCGTCTTGAAAGTAAAAGCCGACGGCGTACTCGCAGGCATGGCATTTGCAGAACGGGTGTTTAAAAAATTAGACCCTAATTGCCAAATAAAATTTTTCAAAAAAGATGGTGACGACATCAAATTTGGCGACATCGCATTTGAAGTCGAATCTCAAACCCAAGCACTGCTCAAAGCAGAACGATTGGTCTTGAACACCATGCAACGCATGTCGGGAATCGCTACGATGAGCCGCCGTTTTTTGAAAGAAGTAGAAGGTTTAGATGTCAAAATCCTTGATACCCGAAAAACTACGCCGCTTTTTCGCTATTTTGAAAAATGGGCAGTCAAAATCGGCGGTTGCGAAAACTATAGAATTGGTCTCTACGATTGGTTTATGATAAAAGACAATCACAACGACGCGGCGGGCGGCATCAAACCCGCCATTGAAAGGGTTGAACAGTTTAGAAAAGAAAATAATTTAATTGGCGAAAATCACGTCGGTCTCACCGTCGAAGTGCGTAATCTTGAAGAACTTCAAATCGTGTTGGAAAACGGCGGCAACGGAAAAGTAACGCGCATCATGCTCGACAATTTCACGCTGCCCCTCACGCGAAAAGCAGTTAAAATCGTAGGAAAACGTTTTGAAGTAGAGGCTTCGGGTGGCGTAACGCTCAAAACCGTTCGCAAAATTGCCGAAACGGGTGTAGATTTTATCTCCGCAGGCGCGTTGACACATTCGGCATTGAGTCTTGATTTGAGTCTAAAAGTCATCAAATAATCAAAAAAAAACTTTCCAGTAGTTTTGGTGTTCAAATAGCGAAATATACTGGGGGGGGGGGCATTTTTTCGTTTTTTTCAAAAAAACTTGTAACTTTGCCGTTGTTTCATACCGTATTTATATTAGTTTCAAGAAAAAAAAATAAAGAATGCCGACCAACGAAAAAGAAGCGGACATCTTGCGCGAGGTAAACACCATTTTTTCTAAACATTTGGAAGATTCCAATTTGCGCAAAACGCCTGAACGGTACGCCATTTTAGAAGAAATTTATTGTCGCGACGACCATTTTGATGCGGAATCGCTATACGTATATATGCGTAGCAAAGGGCATCGCATTTCCCGCGCCACCGTTTATAATTCATTGGAGTTGCTCGTGAATTGTGAGTTGGTGCGAAAACATCAGTTCGGTAAAAATTTGGCGCAATACGAAAAGGCTTTCGGTTCGCGTCAACATGACCATGTTGTTTGTACGGATTGCGGAAAAGTGATTGAGTTTTGCGACCCTCGTATTCAACAAATCAAAAATATGGTGGGCGATATTCTCAATTTTGAAATCAAACATCATTCGCTCAATCTATATGGTGCGTGTCGTCAGGATTCGGATTGCCCAAAACGCAAAGAAAAAAATGAGCAAAACGCTTTGGAAATACCCACCCCCACACGCAACCGCCGCCGAACCGCTGACGATTATATAGACTACGCCGAAGGAGCGGGTTATGGGGATTGATGCAATATATAACGTGTTCATCAAATTTTAATAAAAAATATTTCAAAAAATAAAAATCAATATTTACTACAAATGGGAGTTTTAGACAACCTGCGCAATTGGCGCGAACAAAAAAAAGCCGCCGCACAAGCCGAAGTCGCATCGTGGCGTTTGGGTAGAAAATTTTTATATCTCACATTGATTGCGTTGTTGTTGGGCGTTTTATATTGTTGGGCGATTTGGTCGCTCAATTACAGCACGGGTTCGCGTGCGGGAACGGTTCGGAAATTGAGTCATCGGGGCATGGTTTTCAAAACTTGGGAAGGCGAGTTGCAGATGAGTGGCATTTTGGCTCCTGCCGACAACGGGCATCAAGCAGGCGACGTGACGGGACAAATGATTCAAGGCGGTAACGTATGGCTTTTTTCGGTGGACGAAAATAAAAAAGACGTAATTGCTGCCCTCGAACAAGCCGCCGCAAAGGGCGAACGTGTGTTGTTGCACTACGATGAAAAATATAAAGGTGTCTTTTTTAGAGGCGACACGAAGTATTTTATCACGAAAGTAGAAGCGGCGCAATAATTTTTCAAAAAAAATATAGCGAAAGGAAAGCGTTTGACAAGCAATTGCATTTGTCAAACGCTTTTTGCATCAAAAAAAGTACCCCCCAGTATATTTATGCTTTTTTGATTGCGCTCTGTTTTCTTTTATACGTTATATATATACGATACATTTTTGGCTCTTTTTGATGCTTTTTTAGGCGAAATACTGGGGGGTATGTTTTTTTTGATTTTTTTTTAAAAAAAGTGAAAAAAAAATTTTATAAACTGAATCCATCGAAAGTCGCGGATTCGTTCTGTCTCGACGAAACAAAAATTTGAATTGCGGAATGATATGAAAGGAGAGCCAAA
>JBJOPA010000209.1:0-6282 GCA_046051005.1 Bacteroidota bacterium | reverse complement strand
GAAATTATAAATTAGTCTTTACTAACCCTGTAACAAGTGCTGTGCTTGAGTTTGGTTTTATCAACAATGATATTGCCATTAACTCGCCAAACCCTGCGGGTGAGGAGCAAATTGCCAATATTACGGCAGTCGGCGCAACAAGTCCTGTTTATGAGTTTCAAGATGTGAGTTCGCTTGGTATGGCGAATGTTTGGAATCCTGCTACCCGTACGATTGCCTCGACGGTCAATTCTTTCGGAGAAAACAGTAGTTCTAAACTTAAAATTACAAGTGCAACACCATTTACTGAAATTACATTGACACACGATTACATCACAGGGACGAATCCCTTTGGCGTGCTTTTGGAAGAGGTTTGTTACGAGTTAGCACCCACTTGTGCATCTGGCAACACCCCCCCAGTATTGACGGCTACCACGGGCTCGAATACTTGCCCTGCAACAACGGCAAATTTGAGTACGATTACGGCAACGAATCAACCTGTGGGAACTGTTTTGACTTTCCACTCGGCAACGCCTGCCACTTATGGCAATCGCGTAGCGGATTCAACAGCCGTAGGTGCAGGAACCTATTATGCAGCGTTCTACGACGGCGCATCGGGTTGTTTCAGCAATAGCGGAAACGGTACGACGGCGGTGACGGTGACAATTGGGTCTTGTTCCAATACACTTTGTACGACGTTGAGTGACCAAAACGCGCTCTTTTTGGCAGTCAGTAGCGCGTCAGGTGGTTCTGGGATTTATAAGATTTCCAATATCGTAACCACCCCTTCATTGAGTGGTACACCTGAAATTAGCTATGGTGGCAACACGATTACAGGTTTGACATTGGCTAATAATCTAAATGGAGGAACAGGTTATGCTTTTTATGGCTCTAATTTGAGTTTGTCTCCTGCTGAATATAGCTATACGACAGGCGTTAGTTGGACAAATACGGGGCATATCGCCTCTTATCACAATCATGGTGGCGGAATGAATGCCATTTATAGCTTGCAAAATACAGGTTTTGCGACCCAAGCTATGATGAAATATATCGGCACAGGTGCACCAACCAATATTGCAACTATTTCTGCTCCAATTGGTACGTTTGTACAAGACGTAGCAGTAGATGCAAATGGTAAGGTTTATGTATTAACGGGAAGTTCTTTAAATACACTCCGCGAGTATGATGCGAATGGCACTGCGCTTACAACTTATACGGTTACGGGTTTACCGACAGGTAATTCTTATTTAGGTTTGGTGATGCTGAATGGCAGCTTATATGCGTATAGAACTACGACAAGTGAAATTTACAAAGGTACATTAAGTGGTGCGACAGTTAGTTTTACTTTGCATTACACCTTACCTGCGGGCTACACGATTGATGACTTGGCAGGTTGTCCGAATGTGGCAGGCACTTTGGCAGCAACGTGCGCTTCTGGAAGCACCCCCCCAGTATTGACGGCTACCACGCGCTCGAATACTTGCCCTGCAACAACGGCAAATTTGAGTACGATTACGGCAACAAATAGACCTTCGGGAACTGTTTTGACATTCCACTCGGCAACGCCTGCTACTTATGGCAATCGCGTAGCGGATTCAACAGCCGTAGGTGCAGGAACCTATTATGCAGCTTTCTACGACGGCACATCGGGTTGTTTCAGCAATAGCGGAAACGGTACGACGGCGGTGACGGTGACAATTACTTCGCCTTGCCCTACTGCACCCGTATTTACGAATAATGGTGGCGGTGCAACGGCGAGCATTAATTATGCAGAAAATGGTGTTACACCTGTTACAACCGTAGCGGCAAGCGGTACGCCTGCGCCTACGTATAGCATTGTGGGCGGAGCTGATGCGACTAAATTTAGCATCAATCCAACTACGGGTGTGTTGACATTTATTGCAAGTCCAGATTTTGAAAATCCAACCGATGCAGGTGCCAATAACGTTTATGACGTAATGGTGCAAGCCTCGAATGCAGGCGGTAGCGTTACCCAAACGATTGCGGTAACGGTGACCGATGTAGCGGAATGTACAACGGCTTCGGTTGGTGGAACCACCAATTATACTGGGGGGGTAGTTTGTAACGCCTCAAATAGCGGTACGATTACGCTTTCTGGTCAAACAGGTTCCGTCGTGAGATGGGAAACCTCAACCAATGGCGGTGGTGCTTGGACAGCCATTGCAAATACGTCAACAAGTTATGGTTTTACAAATGCAGCAAATGGTCAACAATATCGTGCAGTAATCAATAATGGTGCAGCATGTAGCGATGCAAATGCTACGGCTACTACGATTTCGACTTCGGCAACAGCTTGTGCCACACCTGATTTGGTGACAACGATTGGTCAACCCGCACCTGTTTTGATGGTCGGTCAACCAAGTGATTTGCCAATTACGGTGAAAAACATTGGCGGCGCACCAGCTCCTGGTGTGATTACGACGACCATTACATTGCCTTCGGGCGTTTCGACATTGCCTACTTTCACGTCAAATGGTTCTATGTGTAATACCGTAGGTCAAGTGGTAACTTGTACCAATCCAGGTCCAATTGCCGCGAATGATAGCATCGTTATCAACGTACCGATTACGCCTGCGGCTTCTACGGCGGGTACTTCGCCAGAGTTCAACGCTTCGACTTCACCTGTTACGGGTGAAACGATTACGGCGAACAACACGGCTCCACCTACTTCGGCAGCGTCACCAGTTGGAACGCCTACAACGGGCTTTACCAACAACGGCGGCGGTTCAAATATTGCGATTAGTTACCAAGAAAATGGCAATTCACCTGTGACAACCGTAGCGGCAAATGGTTCGCCTGCGCCTACGTATAGCATTGTGGGTGGAGCTGATGCTGCGAAATTTAGCATCAATCCAACTACGGGTGTGTTGACATTTATTGCAAGTCCAGATTTTGAAAATCCAACCGATGCAGGTGCAGATAACGTTTATGACGTAATCGTACAAGCCTCGAATGCAGGGGGGAGCGTCATGCAAACCATTGCAGTAACGGTGACAGACGGACCTGAATGTTCGGCAACTTCTATCGGCGGAACTGCCGCTTATACTGGGGGGGTAGTTTGTTCGACCACCAATGTCGGTACTTTGACCCTTTCGGGACAAACTGGCGCGGTGGCAACATGGCAAACTTCTACCAATGGCGGTACTTTGTGGACAGACATTGCAGGTACGGCGGGTAAAAATACTTATAATTTTATCAATGCAACAAACGGTCAACAGTATCGTGCCTTGATAAACAATGGTATTGGTTGTCTTGATGCGGGTGCTACGCCTGTCGCGATTGCAACATCAGCCGCCGCTTGTACGGCAGCGACATGTAGTTACAATACGACAGATTTTAACCCTACCATCACGGCTCCGACGGGTGCAAACTTCACAACGCATTTGTTGTTGGTGAATCCGACAAACGGAAACATCGCTTACGCAACTGCCGCAGGAAGCAACGCATTTACGAGCGTAATTGCAGGTAATTATTTGCTTTATGCCATTACTTATGACAATACAATTGCACCGAATCCAACCTTGACGATTGGAACCAATCTTTCGGCAATCGGCGGTGGTTGTGTATCGTATTCCGATGCCCTTCCGACCAAAGTTTGTCCAGCCGTTCCAGTCATCACGAGCAATGGCGGTGGTGCAACAGCAGCCATCAACTACGCTGAAAATGGGATAATTCCTGTTACGACGGTAACGTCAGGTGGAAGCCCAATGTACAGCATCGTGGGTGGTGCAGATGCAACTAAATTTAATATCAATCCAACAACGGGTGTTTTGACGTTCAGAAGTTCTCCCGATTTTGAAACGCCAACCGATGCAAACGGTGACAACGTGTATTCCGTAATCGTTCAAGCGACGAACAGCGCGGGTATGGCTACGCAAACCATCAATGTGACGGTGACAGACGTTTTGGAAACCGAAATTGCAGGCAATGGTATTGACGACGACGGCAATGATTTGATTGACTGTCACGATACGGGGTCAGCTCCTTGTGATTGTAACTACACGGGCGGCATTGCGATTACCCCCCCAGTATCCAACCCATCTGCGACGCATACGCGACGCTATGTGTTGACCGATTCGGTGGGTGTGATTTTGGAAGTGTCTAACAACCCAACTTTTTCAGGTTTGACACCGCGTAAATATCGTGCTTACACGGCATTTTACGACCCTGCGGTCATCGTCAATCCATTGGTAATTGGGGTGGATATTGATAATATTTCAGCAGTAACGTTCTCAAAATCATTACCAAGATTAGAGAAAGTTTGTTCACCAGTTGGCAAATATGAAGTCAGTTTTGCACTCAAAACTTTTGATTGTGCGACACGTCAAGCCGTCATTCGGGTACGAGTTCGGGCATCTTCGATGAACGATACGTTCAGAATGGGCGATGCCAACTACCGATTTGACTACGACCCACGTCGCATTCATACGCCAGTGATTTTGTCCGAAGAAAACTATTCGAGCAATGCGCCTGCCAATAATTCGGCTTATGCTTCGCAAAACCTCATGGGGTCGAGCGCGGGTGTTTCGATTGGTACGGTTTCTTTGAACACCAGTTTCTCGGGTGGAACGCCACAAACGGCGCAATTGGTGGACACCGCATGGACAACCGTTGCTTGCATCGGATTTACGGCGGTGGATACTTCGACTTGTTTCGATTTGTTGTGGCACAATGATATGCGATTCCCAGTGACGGGCATGACGGGTGTGATTCAAGACAATTCAGTCACGCCGCAAGCCTATGACGTAGCCTCGGGTGGTGTTTATGACAACCTCAACTATTGTTGGAAAGCGGCTTGTAATTGTGTTTATTTCGACCTCAAAGCGTTGTTGGAAGGACCTTATCAAACCGCAACGGGACGCATGACGACCATCTTGAACCAACGCGGTTTGTTGCCGGGTCAAACGCCAATTGGTGGTTTTGCCGTTCCAACGCCTGCTGGACAACCGTTCAACACGGCTCCTTGGAACTATGCGGGTACGGAAAGCATCACCAATTATCCAGCAACCGTAACGGACTGGGTGTTGGTAACGGTGCGCACCGACAGCTCGGTGGCAAGTACCGTGACTCGAAAAGCAGCCTTGTTGCACAACGACGGAACCATCACTTTCCTCGATTCTTGTTGGATTTTGAACGTGGCACAACGCTATCACGTCATGGTCGAACATCGCAATCACATGGGCGTGATGTCGGCGACTACGTTACCAATTGTTGCCAATCGTTTGACAGCAGATTTCACTACCATGCAAGGATTTGTGTTGACCAATCCGCCTTCAACGGGGCAAAAATTGGTCGGAACAAAATATGTAATGCTTACAGGAGACGGGCAAAAAGCAACGCGCATTGCCAATTATGACATCAACTTCCAAGATTCGCAGTTGTGGCGTATTCAGTCGGGTATTTTCGATTGTTACAAACAGGCTGACCACAATCTTGATGCCGATGTAAACTTTATGGATTCGTTTATGTGGAAACAAAACAACGGTAAATATTCTGGTGTTCCGCATTAAAAAAGGGTGAAAATCGTAGAGACGCGATTCGTCGCGTCTCTACTGTTCACCATAAAAAAGTAAGTCTCCCGAAGGGAGGAAGATATTTTTCTATCCATTTGTTTTGATTTTTGTCAACTCGTTGTCTCATATTTTATTTCTTATTTTTTTAAGGAAAAGACGGCGAGTTGATGAAAATTATGTGTGAAAGTCTGTGTAGTTTTTAAAATAAAATCAATAAATAAAAAATTGGAAAAGTATTTGTTATACATTAAACAATAAGCAACAAAAATGAATTTAAAAATACAAAAATTAACTTTCATTTCTTCTTTCTTTCTCATTGTGATGTAAATAAAAATATTGTGTTTATTGTGTTTATATTTTTTTCCTCCCCCTTTTGGGGGGATTATAAAAAAAAGACACCCCCCCCAGTATAAAAGCCATTTTTAAGCATAAAAGTTATTTTTTTAAACAAATAGAAAATCATTTTTTTATTTGTTTAAAATTTAAAAATAAATAAAAGAACTCGTGTTTATAAAACAAATAAAAAATGAGAAAAAAATAATAGAAAAGTCCCGTAGGGACGGTTGTTATATTAGCGTGGCGTTTCAACGCCTCGCGGTAAATGCAGCAAAAATGCTTAATAAAACAACAATATCCATAGTACAAAAGCCATTTTTAAGCAAAAAAGTAATTTTTTTAAACAAATAGAAAAACATTTTTTAATTTGTTTAAAATTTAAAAATAAAAAAAATAACTCGTTTTTATAAAACAAATAAAAAATGAGAAAAAA
>JBJOPA010000208.1:0-11209 GCA_046051005.1 Bacteroidota bacterium | reverse complement strand
CGAGGCATTAAAATGCCTCGCTACAATAATATTGTTCCTACGGGACATTTTTTTCATTGCTATAAATAAAAAATATTTTGATTAATTATTTGTCATCTACCATAAAAAAAAAGTCCCGTAGGGACGGAAACTTTTGTAGCGAGGGATTTTAATCCCTCGAACGGACGAAAAAAAAATTAATCCGCCCAATTCATCAAAACGGTCGCACAATATTTATAAAAAAAGCTAAAAAAAAAGTCCCGTAGGGACGACCGTTATAATAGCGTGGCATTCCACCGCCTCGCGACGGACGATTGTTTTGTTTACGTGGCGTTTCAACGCTTCGCAACGCCCCCCCCCAGTATAAACCGCCTCCAAACGTTGTTTTTTATGAAAATTTGTTTTCAGAAGATGAGAAAATTTTAAACGCGGCAATTTTTTGAAATAAAAATCAAAAATAGTGAGTAATTAATAAAAAGTTGTATGTTTGCATGGTCGTTTATTCATTTTTTACAGAAATAAAATTTAAATTTAAGAAAAATATGTCAACTAACAACACCGATAATTTATACAAAGACACCGTTATTGGGCATCCTGCGGGTCTTTTTGTTTTGTTTTTTACCGAAATGTGGGAACGGTTTTCGTTCTACGGCATGCGCGCTTTGTTAATTTTATTTTTCACGTCTTCTCTCGAAAAAGGCGGTTGGGCTTGGGCGCAAGGAACGGCTTCTTCTCTTTTTGGAACTTATACGGGCTTGGTTTATCTTTCTACGATGCTGGGCGGCTATTTTGCCGATAAAATTATTGGCTTCCGTTGGGCAGTTGTCATCGGTGCATTATTGATGACATTAGGACATTTTTCAATGGCTTTTGAAAGTTCGTTTTCTATTTATCTTGGTTTAACTTTATTGGTCTTTGGAAACGGTTTTTTTAAACCCAATATGATTTCCATCATATCAGAAATGTATAAAAACCACCCAGAAAAAAAAGATGGTGCTTATACTATTTTTTATATGGGCGTAAATTCTGGTGCATTCTTCGGCATTTTATTGTGCGGCTATTTGGGAGAAAAAGTGGGTTGGGGATATGGTTTTGGTTTGGCAGGAATTTTTATGTTCTTTGGAATGCTTCAATTTTGGCTTTCACAAAACATTTTTGGAGATATTGGATTGCAACCCGTCAAAAAGGAATTTGCCGTTGTTGACCCTACGGATACGGATATTCGCGTTCCTTTTCCTGCATGGCAACTGGCAATGATTGCGGTATCTTCTACATTGGGAATGATGTGGATTTTAAATGCGCCGATGACTAAAATCACAAAAGGCAAATGGGATATGTTTCGTTTTCAATTCTACGGAATCGGCGGAAATACGCTTGCTATTTTAACGGCATTGGCAATTTTTTTGGTTTTAGTCGGTTATCGTTTGACAAAATACTCAAAAATTACCCGCGACAAGCTAATTGCGGTTTCTTTCTTTGCATTTATTGTTATTTTCTTTTGGGCAATTTTTGAACAAACGCCGAATAGTTTAACGCTATTTGCAAAAAATTATACCAACCGCGTATTGACGGAAGGCGCAAGTGTGATTTTTTTAATCGTAAACACATTAATGACCATTGTGCCATTGTTGATTATCAATTGGGTGATGTATAAATTGTTTCAACAAACCTTTAAAAGATATGCCGTTGCGAATATTATTTTGTCGTTTAGTTTTTTAATTATTTGGGTGATTGCGTTGTGGATGTTGACCAAAGATTATTACACGGCGGGTTATTTGTCTTTGTCGGACGGCACGTTAAACTTTTTAAAGATTAGTAAAGTTACGGTTCCATTGACAGAAATTCCTGCGACGTGGTTTGCAACGCTTAATTCTTTGTTTATCATCATTCTCGCGCCTTTATTTTCAAAAGTTTGGGAAAGTAAATTTAATCCGCCTGCCAATTTTAAATCGGGTTTAGGCATGTTTTTCCTTAGTTTGGGTATGGTTTCGGTTGGTTTTGGTTCGATGGATATTCCTGCGGGCGCAACTTCTGCATCGGTGAATATGATTTGGTTGGTATTGGTTTATTTATTTTTTACAATGGGGGAATTGTGTATTTCGCCAGTTGGTTTGTCTTATGTCAGCAAATTAGTTCCTGCGCGCATGATTGCTTTTATGTTTGGCGTTTGGTATTTAGCGGTTGCCATTGGTATGAAAAGTGCGGGCATCTTCGGTGAAAACGTCGGCAAGATTGCAGAAGTAAAAGGCATTAGTTATTTCTTTTGGATGTTGGCAGGTGTTTCATTGTGTCTTTCTGTTTTTGCGATTTTAATGCAACCCGTCATCAAAAAACTCATGCACGGCATCAAATAATGATTTAAATTTTTTTTCGTGTTTATTGGATAACAAAATGGAAAAAAAATATTATTTACTGTTTGTGTTGTTTATTTTATTCTATGCTTGTGGAGAAAAATCAAACTCACATGATAAGGTAACTAAATTTATTGACTCTAAATGTGCTACTAAAACGTCATGTCAATTAGATATTTCAAATATTATAGAACAAGATTGGGATGTAATGTATTATTTTGATAGTCAAGTTAGTCTAGATTCTTTAAATTCGATAATGGGTGTATATTATCAGCATTTTGAAGATGTTTCAAGTCGGCTTGTCGCCTTAAAAGGTAATTCTGTTGTATTTAACCAAGATATGATTGGAGGTATTGAAGAGACAAAACGAGGTGAATGGTATATTGTGTTGCCCAAACTTCAGCATTACAAAAAAATGCTTCATGGTTCTACTTTATTTGAGGTTGAAAAAGTAAAAGTAGCTGACACCTATATTTATAGATTAACTCATTTAGAAAATTAGAAGGCTTTTTCTTAAAAGTGTCACCCCCCAGTATAAAACCCACAAAACGGCATTTATACTGGGGGGCATCATTTTTATTAATGTGTTTAAAAAAAATAATTGTTACAATACTAAAAAGAAATATAAGCAAATAAAAAAGTCCCGTAGGGACGACCGTTATATTAGCGTGGCGTTTCAACGCCTCGCGACGGATGATTGTTATATTATCATGGCGTTTCAACGCCTCGCGACGGACGATTGCTATATTATCATGGCGTTTCAACGCCTCAATAAGAAAGACGGCATTTATATTGGGGTATCTTTTTTATTAATGTGTATTAAAAAAAATAATTTTTACAATACTAAAAATAAATATAAGCAAATAAAAAAAAGTCCCGTAGGGACGGAGACTTTTGTATCGAGGGATTTTTTAATCCCTTGACGTTTAGACGGATTTGTGAAAAGAATTTTTTCAAAAAGCGGTTCAAATGGGTTTGAGTTTGTAGTTTTGCTTCAAAATTATAAAATTATAAATTAAAGTTTTTGATGAAATATTTTTCCTTGCGTTTTTTAGGCGTTTGTTTGTTTGGGATTTCTATTTTTGCTACGCATGCGCGTGCGCAACAACGTTTGTTGACGATAGACGAAGCCGTGCGCACCCTGCTTGAAAAGAATCTTGATTTGAAAGCCCTTCAAAATGAAGTGGCGGCAGCAAAAGCATTAGATTTTAAAGGAAATGCAGGCGAAACCCCTACGTTTAGCCTCAATGCAGGCGAAAACCTGCAAGTTTCTGGACTCAATCAACGTTTGTTGAACGGAACGGAAATCAATCGTTTTGGCGTTTTTTCAAATGCGTTAAATCTTTCTACGACCGTTTCCTATCCACTTTTTATTGGCTATCGCGTGGAAGCAACAAAAGGAAGAATCAAAGAACAAAGCACACTTGCCGATGCGCGTGTACGCAGCCAAGCGCAAAACTTAGTTGCCAATTTGATGCAACGTTATTACGAATTGGTTCGCCAAAACGATTTTTTAAAAGTGTTGGAACGCAGCAATGCCGTTTCGGAAAAACGATTAGAACTTGTGAAAACTCGGATTTCTGTTGGTGCGGCAAATAATTCAGACCTATTTTTGGCACAATTAGACTTGAATGTAAGACAACAAGACATTGAAAATCAAAAAGTGTTAATAGCACAAAATCAAATAGAAATCAATAATTTAATGTTGTCGCCGCGTGGACAAAAGTTTTCCGTTGCCAACGAAATTCCGTTGGTAAAAGATTTAAAGATGGAAAACTTTATTGAAAATATTAAAAATAATATAGATTTACAAACGTTGGAAAGCCAAATTCGGATTTCAGAATTTCTTGAAAAAGAGACTTATGCCAATCGTTTGCCCTCCGTTCGCGCAACGGGTGGCGTTGGTTACAGTTTGGCAAACTCAACGGCGGGTTTCTCGTTGTTTTCTCAAAATTATGGTCCCAATGGCGGCATTACTTTTTCGATGCCTTTGTTTCAAAATCAAATTTTTAACAAACAACACGAAGCCGCTAAAATTTCTACGGAAACCCGAAGATTACAACAACAGGCATTGAAAGAAAATTTAATAGGAATTGTTTTTAGAGTGTATGAAAGTTATAAAAATGCCATCAATCGGTTGGATTTGGAAGCGGAAAATCTAAAAATTGCACAACAATATTTAGATTTGATATTAAAAAAATATGAACTCAGTCAAGCCACTGCAATTGAGATTCGAGAAGCCCAACGAACCTTTGAAGATGCAGCTTTTCGGCTTATTGCCCTTCGATTTCAAGCAAAACAAGCCGAAATTGAACTCTTGCGTGTAAGCGGAGAACTCGTGAAATAATCATTTTTTGACGGGTTTATACTGGGGGGTGGCTTTTTTTTGATAAAAATTATAAAATTTTTTTAAAAAAATATGTTTAGTTTTTGGGAACGAGAAAGTTTGTTGCGCGATGTTGACTTGGCAATTATTGGCGGCGGAATCGTCGGATTAAATGCCGCTTTGCGTGCGCGTGCATTGCGTCCCCATTTGCGAATTGCGGTTGTCGAACGCGGCGCGATGCCCGAAGGTGCGAGTACGCGCAACGCTGGTTTTGCTTGTTTTGGAAGCATCACCGAATTGATGGACGACTTGAAAACGATGTCAGAAAATGAAGTGTTTGCATTGGTCGAAAAAAGATTTCGGGGATTGCAAACGTTGCGAAATAGGGTAGGAGACCGCCGATTAAAATACGAAGCATTCGGAAATTTTGAAATATTTAAACACAATGAACAACCCATTTTTGAAGAATGTATGGATAAAATGGATTATTTCAATCGCCAATTAAAACAGGCAACGGGTTTGGAAAATGTGTATCAAATGACGCAAAATAAATTTGGTTTTAAAAATATTTTAAATAATTTGATATGGAATAAAGCCGAAGGACAATTGCATACAGGCGAAATGATGCGAAACTTGATTGCCATGACGCGCAAACAAAAAATAGAAATTTGGAATGGCTTGGAAATCAATGAAATCGAAGATGTAGGGCAAAAAATACGGCTGCATACTGGGGGGGGACATTTTGAAGCGCAAAAAGTATTGGTCGCAACAAATGGTTTTGCGCGAAAATTGTTGCCACAACTCGACGTTCAACCTGCCAGAAATCAAGTTTTAGTCACTGCGCCGTTAAAAAAAATGACGTGGCGCGGCGCATTTCATTACGAACAAGGCTATTTTTATTTTAGAAATGTAGGTAAAAATCAAATTTTGATAGGCGGCGGACGAAATTTGGATAAAATTGGAGAAGCTACTTCGGAATTTGGAATCACGCCACAAATTCAAACCGCCTTGCGAGATTTGTTAAAAAATGTAATTGCGCCGAACGAATCGGTTGAAATTTTGCATTCGTGGTCGGGCATTTTGGGATTGGGCGGCACAAAACGTCCGATAATTGAACACGTTTCGCCAAATGTGGTGGCGGCGGTCAGAATGGGCGGCATGGGCGTTGCTATTGGCGCATTGGTGGGCGATGAAGCCGCAGAACTCATTGTAAACCAGTGAATTACATATTGTTTTGAAACAGAAACGATTAAAAAAATATCAACGCGAAACATGGAAAACGAGCATCATTGAAAACAAAAATATTTTTATACAAAATCAATCAAAATTGATAAAAAATGCTACCCCCCAGTATTTTGGACAAACTGCGCACTTTTCTTACATTTTTTGAACTCTTTTGCTAATTTTGCGGCATGAATCCAGTTGTACTTTCGGTTATTATTGTCAATTATAATGTTCGCTATTTTTTGGAACAGGTCTTGCGCGCCGCCTTGCGTGCGAGCGAAGGCATGACGGTGGAACTGATTGTGGTGGACAATAATTCGTCCGACGGCTCTGTGGAATGGCTCGAAACGACGTTTCCTGACTTGAAATTGATTGCTAACAAAGAAAATGTAGGTTTTTCGCGGGCGAACAATCAAGGCATTGAAATATCAAAAGGTCGTTATGTGTTATTATTAAATCCCGACACGGTTGTTGCCGAAGATTGATTTTCAAAATGTGTTGATTATTTGGAAAAAAATCCTAAAATCGGTGGTTTGGGCGTGAAAATGGTGGACGGAAGCGGCGTGTTTTTGCCTGAATCGAAGCGTGGTTTTCCGTCGCCTTGGGTTGCTTTTTGCAAAGTTTTTGGTTTGTCGGCGATTTTTCCGCGCTCAAAACGGTTCAATGAATATCATTTGGGGCATCTTTCGGCGGAGGAAAACAACCCAATCGAGGTGTTGGCGGGCGCATTTATGATGATGCCGCGTCGCGTAATTGATGAAATTGGGTTGTTAGACGAAACGTTTTTTATGTACGGCGAGGACATTGATTGGTCGTATCGAATCAGCAAAGCGGGCTACGAAAACGCCTATTTTGCGGACACTACGATTGTGCATTACAAAGGCGAAAGTACGAAAAAAGGGAGTTTAAATTACGTAAAAATCTTCTATAATGCCATGATTATCTTCGCGCAAAAGCATTTTACAGGCGAAAAAGCGCGATTTTATATTTTGTTGATGCGTTTTGCGATTTATTTTCGGGCGTTGTTGACGCTGATTTCAACGACTTTTGTTCGGTTGAAAATTCCGTTTTTAGATGCATTTTTGACGGCTTCGGGTTTGTTTTTTTTGAAAAACGTTTGGGCAAAAAATTATTTTGACGACCCGAATTATTTTTCTCAACGGTTTATTTATTTTAATATTCCGTTATACGTTTCTATTTGGATTTTGAGCATTTTTTTGAGCGGCGGCTATGATGTGCCGCTTTCGTTGCGCCGCGTTTGGCGCGGCGGCGTGTTGGGAACGGTTTTGCTGGCGGCGATTTACGGATTTTTGCCAAGTGATGTGCGCTTTTCGCGTGCAATATTGGTGTTAGGTTCGGTTTGGATGTTGTTGGCGGTGACGGCGTTGCGCTATTTTATCCATTTTTTGAAATATAAAACGCTGAAAATAGACGACGATGTGCCGAATAATATTATCGTAATTGGCGATGTGTTGGAAAATGAGCGCGTCCAAAAATTGTTGTCGCATCGTTGGAATGTTCGCAAAAATATGATTGGATTGGTGGCTCCCACGCCGACGACGGATTTTAAAAAGTTTTTGGGAAATGTAGAAGATTTGACGAAAATTTGTCAATTGTATGATGTAAAAGAACTAATTTTTTGTTCAGCAGACATTAAAAATAAAACGATTATTGAAAAAATGGTCGAATTGCGTCGCGATACTGGGGGGGGGCTTGATTTCAAGATTTTGCCGCCCGAAAGTGAAAGTATTATCGGTTCGAGCGATAAAAATGCACGCGGTGAACTCTATACGCTCGACGTTGAATATCGTTTGGCGGCTCCGTTGCATCGGCGCAACAAACGGATTTTTGACATCGGCGCGGCAATTTTTCTGTTGCTGTTGTCGCCGATTTTGTTGTTTTTTCAACAACATATTTTGATTTTTTTTAAACATATTTTTCAAGTTTTGTGGGGTCAAAAAACTTGGTTGGGCTATAAAAAACAACTTTTTGCTAGGGAAAATAGCTCGAAATTGCCAAAATTGTCGCCCAGTGTGTTCAGTTCTGCAGATTTGGCGATGGAATTGTCGCCCGAAAATTTGGCGACTGAAACGATTGAAAGATTGAATTTTTTATATGCAAGAGATTTTGATATTTGGAACGATGTTGCCTTGCTTTTTCAAAAATGGCGGCAAATTGGGGATTTAAAATAAATATAAATGAATTCATATTTTTATAAAATTTGCGACTTCGACGGATTGACAAATCGGGAGTTGTACGAAGTTTTTCGGCTGCGGTCGGAGGTGTTTGTGGTGGAGCAAAATTGCCCATATTTGGATTTGGACAGACGCGATTTTGAGGCGACGCACGTGTTGCAATTTGCTTCGGCTGCGTCGGGCGCGCCGCTTGTGGGTTACACGCGACTGTTCGGCGGGTCGGTTTATTTCGATGGTTTTTCTTCGATTGGTCGGGTGGTCACGTCGCCTTCGGTGCGGGGAACGGGCGCGGGAAAAGCATTGATGCAAAAAAGTATTGATTTGACGTTTAATATGTTTCCCGATGTTGACATCAAAATCGGTGCGCAAAGTTATTTGTTGCGTTTTTACAGCGAGTTGGGTTTTGTTTCGACCGAAGAAGAATTTTTGGAAGACGATATTCCTCATACATATATGATTTTTCCATCAAAAATAGGCGGAGATACTGGGGGGTATGCTTTTTGACGATAAAAGTTTTTTTTTGCGTAAAAAATTAGTGTTTTTACGTATTTTATTTCGCCAAAATTCCAAAAAAAGCCGCAACTTTGCGCCCTCATTTCATAGAAATATATTTTTTTCACAATCATACTATCGAAAAAAGATATGTCAGAAACAAAAGAAAGTCTCAATTTTATAGAAGAAATTATTGAAAACGACTTTGAAACCGCCAAATACGGCGGGCGAATGCTCACCCGTTTTCCGCCCGAACCGAATGGCTATTTGCACATCGGTCATGCAAAAAGTATTTGTTTGAACTTCGGTTTGGCGAATAAATATGGCGGCGCGACCAATCTTCGCTACGACGACACCAATCCGACTGCCGAAGACGAAGAATACGTCCGTTCTATCGAGGAAGATGTGAAATGGTTGGGTTTTCAATGGGTAGAAAAATTTTATGCGTCAAATTATTTTGACCAATTATACGACTTTGCGGTTCAACTTATCCAAAAAGGAAAAGCGTATGTGGACGATTCCACGAGCCAAGAAATGGCTGCCATGAAAGGCACGCCCACGCAACCCGGCACGCCAACGGTTTACAGAAATAGAACAATTGAAGAAAATTTGGATTTGTTTAGCCGCATGAAAAACGGCGAATTTCCAGATGGCGCACGTACGTTGCGGGCAAAAATTGATTTGGCTTCGCCGAACATGCACATGCGCGACCCGATTTTGTATCGAATCAAGCATGAATCGCATCACCAAACGGGCGACAAATGGTGTATTTATCCAATGTATGACTACGCGCATCCGATTTCTGATGCGATTGAAAATATTACACATTCGGTTTGTACGTTGGAGTTTGAAGTCCATCGTCCGCTCTACGAATGGTGCGTGACGGAGTTGAATTTGTACCCATCTCAACAAATTGAATTTGCGCGTTTGAACCTGACTTACACCGTCATGTCGAAGCGAAAATTGTTGCAATTGGTGAATGAAAAACTCGTAAAAGGTTGGGACGACCCGCGTATGCCGACCATTTCGGGCTTGCGTCGGCGCGGCTACACGCCTGCGAGCGTTCGTGCATTTGCGCACCGAATTGGCATCGCAAAACGTGAAAATACGATTGATTTGAGCCTTTTGGAATTTTGCGTTCGAGAGGATTTGAACAAAACGGCAACCCGTGCGATGGCAGTTTTGAACCCTTTGAAACTCGTTATTACGAACTGGGAAGTTGGCGCAACTGATTTTGCACACGTCGAAAACAACCCCGAAAACCCCGAAGGTGGCGAACGACAAGTGCCAATTACGAAGGAAATTTGGATTGAAAAAGATGATTTTATGGAAATTCCGCCGAAAAAATATTTCAGACTTTATCCTGATGGAATCGTCCGTTTGAAGGGCGCGTTTATCATCAGATGTACGGGTTGTTTGAAAAATGAAGTGGGTGAAGTCATCGAAGTGCATGCAGAATATGTTGAAAATAGCCGAAGCGGAAGCGACACGTCGGGTTTGAGTCCAAAGGGAACCCTGCATTGGGTGTCGGCGGATTATGCGTTGACGGCAGAAGTTCGGATTTATGACCGTTTGTTTACGGTTGAAAATCCTGACGGCGATAAAAATGTAGATTTCAAAACGTTGATAAATGCGGATTCTTTGAAAACCATTGAAACCGCGTATTGCGAACCGTTTTTGAAAACAGCAACGGCAGGACAAAGTTTTCAGTTTATTCGGCACGGCTATTTTTGTGTTGACAAAGATTCGACGGACAGCAAAATGGTTTTCAATAGAACCGTCACGCTCAAAGATGGCTGGGCAAAGGCGAATAAATAATCAAATAAAATATTTTTTAATTATTTTTGATAAAAAAGACACCCCCCAGTATAAAATGGGTTTTTGATATTAAAAATATTAAATTAGTTATTTTTCAAATAAAAAAAGCCGATTTTCTGACAACATTGTTCAGAAAATCGGCTTTTAAATATTGATAATCAATGTATTACATGTGAATCACTTCTCCGTATGCGGCGGCGGCGGCTTCCATAATTGCCTCCGAAATGGTTGGGTGCGGGTGAATTGATTTCACAATTTCCATGCCCGTAGTTTCGAGTTTTCGCGCCACGACGACTTCTGCAATCAATTCGGTAACGTTGTAACCAATCAAATGCGCACCTAAAAACTCGCCATATTTTTTATCAAAAATGAGTTTCACAAAACCTTCGGGCGCGCCTGAAGCCTTTGCTTTTCCCGATGCGGTGAACGGAAATTTGCCGACCAGCAACTCATATCCTTTTTCACGCGCTGCTTTTTCGGTATAACCAACCGAAGCCACTTCTGGCGAACAATAGGTGCAACCCGGAATGTTGTTGTAATCAATCGGTTCGGGGTGATGTCCTGCGATTTTTTCTACGCAAGTGATGCCTTCCGCGCTTGCCACGTGCGCGAGGGCTTGGGTTGCCAACACGTCGCCGATGGCATAAATGCCTTCAACATTGGTCTTGTAATATTCATCAACGGCAATAAAACCTCGTTCTGTCTTGATTCCGAGTGCTTCGAGACCGATGTTTTCGGTGTTTGGCATCACGCCTGCCGCCGACAAAACGATGTCGCATTCGATGGTTTCGACTTTTCCTGTGGCGCGATTTTTGGTCGTCACG
>JBJOPA010000207.1:0-3577 GCA_046051005.1 Bacteroidota bacterium | reverse complement strand
CCAACGCCTGTTTGGAAGAAATACACATTGTCCACAAAAACCGTGCTGTTAGAAGCCGACAAAACCATTTGCGAAATAGCCGTGCGACCTGTCATGCCTGTGAAACTTGCCAACGGAATGTTGTAAGAAACCCATTGTCCCAAAGCAGGTGTGTACGTCAACTCATGTTCTGTGTCATCATTTGGTGTGCCTTGAAATACGCCATTTGCACCGAAGTCAACCAATTTGATTTTGAAAGTCGTTGAATTAGGTGTCCAAATATCAATGTGGAAATAAGGATTATTGGTTGCATTGACTTTATTAGCCGCTACAAACTCAATACCTGCATATACCATATTCGTATATTTTTTGGTATCGTTGCCTGCGATTAATACGTCAGCAACATCAGCTTGGTCCCAAGTAGCTGACCATGTGTCAACACCTCTGTTGGCGTAAGCATTGCTAAACAACGACAAAACGCTTGCTGGCGGACGGTTCGGCGTTGGAGCCGCTACCGTAGGCGTGCTTGCGCCTGCTACGTTGACCGTCAAAATGCCTGTTGCATTGATGCCGTTCAATTGCGCCGTTACGTTAGCCGTACCTGCAGCAACTGCCGCGCCTTCGCCCAAAGCCGAAACTGTTGCAACAGCCGTGTTAGAACTCGTGAAGTTGAAATACGCTTTGCCCAAAGCTACCAACGGTGTAGCCATGCCATTCACCATAAACGAACAAGACAATCCACCTGGTGTAAACGCATCACCAATTGATTTGTTGATGGTTTCCGTAGCGATTGAAGCCGTTTGCGTGCCGATAACACCACCTGTGATGTTTTCGTACTGAATGTTGTCAAACCAAATCGTGTACGCGCCTTCGTCCGAACCTTCGGCAAAGTGGAAAAGTCCTTTTTCCGCCGTCAATTTTGCAGGCGCAGGAATTGGGATAATCACTTTTGTCCAAGTCGTCGTCACAGGCACGTTGACGCGCTCAGCCGCATAAAGCGTCGTTGCGGCGTTGTTGCCGATGCCCGTCACGTTCAACGTTTTCGCTGCACTGGCTCTCACCCAAAACGAAATGGCATTGAAAGTCGTGAGGTTTTGACCCGTCGCCGCTGCAAATGCGCCGCCCGTGTAACCTCCCGCAGGAACCGCGACTTTAATTGATTTTGTACCCGCGTAGGCAGCCGTTACGCTGTCCACCGTTACACTGTTAACCGAACCGCCAAACGCCTCGAAAGTAACGCCCGCCGTGTAAGCATCGGTGAAAATCGGCGATTGCGCCGACAATTGCGTGGACGCTAACAATGCGCCCGCAACAAAAAGGGTAGAAATTTTTTTCATCTTTTTGATTTGATAAAATTAATGAACTGTTTTAATTAAAAATGATTCGCCTTCATTTTGAGTGACGGCGGTGTAACAAACTAATTGAATATTTTTAGGTTTTTCTTTTATGTATCGTTGGGATTGGATTAAAAAAAAAACTTAAACCTTTGGTTACCAATATTTTAAGAAAAAAATGATTGCCAAAAATTTAAGAATATACGTTTCATAACGATGTATTGACAATTTATACAAAAATATCAAAAATCAAAACTACTAAATCAAAGGACAAAGATAAACAAATTCCGTTAATTTATCAATCGTTTTCTTAATTTTTTTTACAAAGTACCCCCCCCCCAGTATATTTCGATAAAAAAAGCCTTTTTTAACTTTTTTACTATTATTTTTCAAAAATAAATTTGAAAAATGGTTGATTTTTTAAGAAACCTTCTTTTTGTAAATAATTTATAATCAATAATTTATAAAATATTTTTTTTATTCTTTGAAAATAAATTAAAAAAAAACAATCATTTTGGGAACTTTTTTTTTATTTTTGTTGTATTCTTTCACGTGTTTGCAAACGCTATTATTTCAAAATTCAACTGTTAAAAAAAAAATTAAAAAAACAAAATGGAAAATCTTTTACATTATTGGTGGATTCCCGCGTTGATTATTTTAATCGCTGCCTATCGGATTGTTTTTCAATTATTGGGCATCGTGATTGTGCCAGAAGACAAATTGGGTTTGGTGACCAAAAAATTTGTTTTGTTTGGCGATAAAAAAGAATTGCCCGCAGGCAGAATCATTGCCACCGAAGGCGAGGCGGGTTATCAGGCGCAAGGTCTCGCGCCGGGCATTCACTTTTGGAAATGGATTTGGCAATACGAAATCACGTTGCAACCGTTGACGATTATTCCGTCTGGACAATTGGGTTTGTTGGTGGCAAAAGACGGCAACGAATTGCCGAAAGGACGTGTTTTGGCGCAATCGGTTCCTTCCGATTCGTTTCAAGATGCCGAAGCGTTTATCAAAAATGGCGGTCAAAAAGGTCGTCAAGCGGCGATTATCACGACGGGAACGTACCGAATCAATACGTTTTTATTTGAAGTGGTCGTGGCTCCGATGACAAAAATAGTAGAAAACAAAGTTGGCATCATCACATTATTGGACGGTGAGCCGTTGGAATCAGGGCAAATCGCAGGACACGACGTGTCGGGTCACAACAACTTTCAAGATGCCGATGCCTTTTTGAAAAATGGCGGACGACGCGGTTTGCAACAACATGTCGTGTTGGCGGGTATGTACAACTTCAATCCTTGGTTTATCGAAATTGAACAGGTGGACATGGTGCATATTCCAATTGGTTGTGTCGGCGTTGTGAACTCCTACGTCGGACCCGACGGAAAAGACGTGAGCGGCGAAGATTTCAAACATGGCAACATCGTGGCGAGAGGTCACAAAGGTGTTTGGGCAGAACCGCTCGGACCGGGCAAATATCCGCTCAATCCGTTTACGATGAAAGTGGAACAAGTGCCAACGACCAATCTCGTTCTCAACTGGGCGAGTGCGCGCAACGAAAGCCACAATCTCGACCGTCATTTGTCCACGATTACGGTTCGGTCAAAAGATGGTTTCCCGTTTAATCTCGACGTATCTCAAATCATTCATATTCCAAATTACGAAGCACCGAAAGTAATTGCCCGATTTGGAACCATGATGAACCTCGTTTCGCAGGTGTTGGAGCCAACGATTGGCAACTATTTCCGCAACTCGGCGCAATCGGCTGACGTGATTTCGTTCCTCACGCAACGCAAAGAACGACAAGACGATGCCAAAATGCACATTTGTGAAGTATTGGAACAATACAACGTAAAGGGAGTGGATACGTTGATTGGTGACATCGTGCCGCCCGATTCGTTGATGAAAACATTGACCGACCGTAAGCTCGCCGAAGAACAAAAAGTGACGTACGAAACCCAAAAAATGGCGCAAGAAACCCGTCAAGCACTTGAAAAAGAAACTGCCGTTGCCGACATGCAAAAACAAATTGTAGAAGCGCAACAAGGTGTTCAAATCGCTGAAAGAGTGGCTGATGCGTCGGTTAAAAAAGCAAATGGTGAAGCGGCAAGCGTAAAAGTACAAGCCGAAGCGGAAGCAGAACGGGTGAAACGAATTGCGGCAGCAGAAGCAGAAAAATTGCGCGTGATGGGTACGGCAGAAGCAGAAAGAACACGTGCCGTCGGTGATGCCGAAGCATCGAAAATTTTGGCAATCGGTAAATC
>JBJOPA010000206.1:0-3897 GCA_046051005.1 Bacteroidota bacterium | reverse complement strand
AAACAGACGAAAAACCAGTCATCAAACCGCCAAAATCGGCGCAATTTGAAAATATTGAAGGCATTTTAATCATGAATCCGCCTTACGACGAACGACTTTCGATTGAAGACGCAAAAGGTTTTCATCAAAAAATTGGCGACCATCTCAAAAACCATTGGAAAGGTTGGCAAGTTTGGATTTTTACGGGCAACCTCGAAGCTGCCAAATTCATTGGTTTGCGTCCGACGGCGCGCATTCCGTTGTTCAACGGTTCAATCGAATGTAGATTATTAAAATTTGATATTTTTTAATTCACTTTCCCTACGAAAATGGATATTTTAGATAAAATTATTGCCCAAAAACGCATCGAAATTGAGAAGCGAAAAGGCGAAACGCCGCTTCATATCTTGACTTCAAAATCGGAATTTAAGGAGTCGCCGCGTTCGCTCGTGCGTGCGCTTTCGCGTGCGGGTTCGTCTAGAATCATTTCAGAATTTAAACGAAAATCACCGTCTTTGGGTTGGATTTCGCAACATGCCGATGCCGTTTCAGTGACCCAAAGTTACGTCGAAGCGGGCGCGGCAGGCATTTCTTGTTTGACCGATTTTCCGTTTTTTGGCGGCTCGGTGGACGATTTTAGGCGCGTCCGAAAAGCAAATTACAGCACGCCCATTCTTAGAAAAGATTTTATTGTAGATGAATATCAACTCTTTGAAGCAAAATCTTGGGGCGCAGATGTAATCCTTTTAATTGCAGAATGTCTTGATAATAAACAAATTAAACATTTATCAAAAATTGCACATGATTTAGGACTCGAAGTGTTGTTGGAAATGCACGATGCTACACAATTAGAAAAAATCTGTGATACCATCAACATGGTCGGCATCAACAATCGAAACCTCAAAACGTTTGAAGTTTCGATTCAAACGGCGATAGACATGGCGGCGCAAATTCCCGATAAATTTTTAAAAATTGCAGAAAGCGGCATTTCCAAACCCGAAACCGTCCAGATACTGGGGGGGGTCGGTTACAAAGGTTTTTTAATCGGCGAAGCATTTATGAAAACCCAAAACCCAGGCGAAAGCCTCCAAAATTTTATCGAATTAATAAAAAAATAAATTTTAATTTATAAAATTAGAAAAAATAATTAATTTTGAGCGTTTTTTAATGAATACCAAATTATAAAAAGATTTTTTAGAACTACACATTTCAAAAAATTAACTATGCTCAATCTTGAAAAAGCAACTTCAACGGTTGCAGAACATTCCTATTTGGAGGATTATTTCGCCAAATTTCGTCAAAATATCATTGGTCAACAACAATTTTTCGATTCGCCGTTGGGTCAAAAACGCATTATTTATGCCGATTGGACGGCAAGCGGACGACTCTATCAGCCTATCGAAGAGCGCATGATGTACGATTTTGCGCCCCTCGTTGCCAACACCCACACCGAAACCAATATTTGCGGCACGTCCATGACGCTGGCGTATCATCAGGCGCGACAAATCATCAAACGCCATGTAAATGCCGCGCCGACGGATTGCATCATCAGTTATGGCTCGGGCATGACGGGCGTGATTAACAAATTTCAGCGCATTTTGGGCTTAAAAATCCCTGAAAAACGCCGACAAAACCTACAAATTTCGCCCGCCGAACGTCCCGTTGTTTTTGTAACGCACATGGAACATCACTCCAACCAAACGTCGTGGCTCGAAACGATTTGCGATGTGGAAGTGATTGCGCCGACTAAAAATGGCTTGGTGGATTTGCAAGATTTGACCCGTTTGCTACAAAAATATGCCGACCGTCCTAAAAAAATTGCAGCCATCACCGCTTGTTCTAATGTGACGGGCATTGAAACGCCTTACCATGAAATTGCTGCCCAAATGCACCGCGCAGGCGGATTGTGTTTCGTGGATTTTGCTTGTTCTGCGCCTTATGTCCGCATTGATATGCACCCCCCCCAGTATCCAGACGGTTTTTTGGACGCGATTTATTTTTCGCCACACAAATTTTTGGGCGGACCTGGAACGACGGGAATTTTGATTTTTAATGCAAAATTATATGACAATCAAGTGCCAGATAATCCAGGCGGAGGAACCGTAAAATGGACAAATCCTTGGAACGCGCACGAATTTATTGACGACATCGAAGACCGTGAAGATGGTGGAACGCCGCCTTTTTTGCAAACCATTCGCACCGCGCTTTGCGTAAAGTTGAAAGAAGAAATGGGGATTGACAATATTTTGAAACGTGAAAAAGAATTGTTAAAATTGATTTTCAACCGTTTACAAAGTATTGAAAATTTGCATATTTTTGCGCCGCAACACAAAGAGCGATTGGGCGTAGTTTCTTTTTATATTGAAAATTTGCATTATAATTTAGGCGTTCGATTGCTCAACGATTATTTTGGGGTTCAGGTGCGCGGCGGCTGTTCTTGCGCGGGAACGTATGGACATTATTTGTTAGAGGTTGATGAAACGTTGTCTCAAATGATGACCGACCAAATTAGCGTGGGCAATTTTGTAAACAAACCGGGTTGGATTCGCATGAGCATCAATCCGACGATGACCAACGCTGATGTGCTTGAAATTTGCGATGCCATCGAAAGTTTAGCAAAAAATCATCAACTTTGGGCAGAAAATTATAATTATTCTTCCTCCAACAATGAGTTTACCTTCAAAAATTTTGAAGACAAAACCGCCCAACGCATGGAAAAATTATTTCAACTATAATTTCAAAAAAAATATAAAAAAAAGGATACCCCCCAGTATAAAACCCCGTCTCGCGCACCCAAAAGGCACGCGAGACGGGGTTTATTTTACTTTCTTTCTAAAACAGCCAGTAGTTTAATTTTTTTAAAATACATATCCCAATATTCGGGGTGAGAGCAAGGATTTGTACCATCATTATATAAAAATATTTTACATATCTTACCGTCTTCTCCATATATTATACGTTTCTCATCTCCAGCAATTATACGTAATTTATTTTCGGTTAATCCCCGATACTTGGTATAAAGTTTTTCATTAAAAACATTTGTACTAGACTCATATGAATTCCAACCTAACTGTTTATATTCTCGGTTGAACGCCATCCATTCTCCCTCTGAATTTTTAGAAATCCCATAAGGCATATTAATTCTAAAAAAATTTGATAAAGCCATAAATAAAAAATTTAAAGATTAGTTAAAAAATTTCACAAAATTAAAACTTTTTCTTTGTTTGCAAACTAAAAATAACACAAAAGTTTTCAACACAATTTCCACATCGCTAATCTTGTTTTAAACGCCCACCCTAGTATATTCACCATTTTTCATCAAAAAACAATACAGCAAAAAATCCTTCGCGTGCGTACAGGCGAAGGATTTTTTGCTGTATTGTTTTTTATGAATGCTAGGTTATGAGTCTTTTATGTTATTTTTTTTATCTATCTCGTTTGAGTTCTTTTAATGCTAAAACTAATTTGTGTACTTTTGTACAAGGGTTATGTGTAGCAAATTCTTTATCATCATATAATTTTTCTAACGACTCTGCCCACTTAATTGCTTGTGCTTCATTTCCATATTTTTGTAAAATCTGATACATATCGATACTGTTTTTTTGATATACATAGGGTTTGCCCATTTTTTTAATGAGTTCACGTTCAATAAACGGTTTATAATTCTCTCGACTCATTCCCGTATCAACATACTGAAAATGTAGTAAATACCATAGCTCAAATGCTTCATTTGTCCATGCACAATTAATTTTTTGTTTGAGATCTTCTCCTTTATTTATTGCATTGTTGAAATTTTTATCTGGAAAACTATCTCTGTCAAAGACTGCCCATACTTCGTCATACACTCTATTTCTTTCTTTGAGTGCCTTTTCTCGCAGTTTAACGCCTTCTTCAATAATACTTAATGTATTTTTTCCT
>JBJOPA010000205.1:0-12158 GCA_046051005.1 Bacteroidota bacterium | reverse complement strand
TTTCCAATATTTTTTCGCGAATAACTGACAAATTTTTAGCCAATTCACGTGCCGTCAATCTATCCGTTTTGGTGTAAGCAATCGCAAAAGGCAAACGCATTTCGCCGAGCCATGCCATAAATTCGAGGTCAATTTTTTGAGGCGCAATCATGGCATCAATCAAGACAAAAATGCAACACAACTGTTCGCGATTTTTCAAAAAATAGTGAATCATGCGTTCCCATTCAGCGCGTTTCGTTTGGCTCACGCGGGCGTATCCGTAGCCTGGCAAATCCACGATATACCATTCGCTGTTCATCAAAAAATAATTGATGGTTTGTGTTTTTCCGGGCGTGCCGCTCACTTTGGCAAGGTATTTTTGCTTGGTCAGCATGTTAACCAATGACGATTTTCCAACATTTGAACGACCAATAAAGGCGTATTCAGGCAATTCGTCGGTCGGGCAATCACTCATTTTCACCCAACTGCCTCGAAATTCGGCGGTTTTAATTTCCATTTTCTCTTTTCTATATTTTGAACTGCAAAATAACAACTTTTTATGATGCGTAGTGCTTTTTTACAAAAAAAAATCAGCACTCGAAATACATTTTTTTTATATTCATTTTTAAAAATAAATATAAAATTTAAATCAAAAATAAATCAAAAATTCTTTAAAAACTTAAAAAATAGCCCCCCCCCAGTATAAAACCGAAAAATGGGCATTTTTTAGGTTTATTTTTAATCCAACAAATGCAAAGATTTACTTGTCCAACTTCTGATGGCATGACAAAGGCTTTTGTCTTCTGCCAATTTTACGCCATACGATGGAATCAAGATGCGCAACGTTTCTTGCCAAGATTGTGTCTGCACCAAATCGGGAAAACATTTTTCTAACACGTCTAACATCGCCGCCACCGAAGTTGATGCGCCCGGCGACGCACCCAACAAAGCCGCAATAGAACCGTCGGCGGCATGTACGATTTCGGTTCCAAATTCTAAAATCCCGCCTTTCGTAGGATGTTTTTTTATCACTTGAACGCGCTGTCCTGCAATGGCGAGTTGCCAATCTTCCATTTTCGCATCAGGGTAAAACTCATGCAAGGCTTCTAAACGCTCTTCGGGCGTTTGTCGAACTTGGTCAATGAGGTATTTTGTCAACGGAATATTGTCAATTCCCGCCCGAATCATCGGAATGATATTGTCAAATTCCAACGATTTGAAGAGGTCAAGATACGAACCATGTTTCAAAAATTTAGTCGAAAAACCAGCAAAAGGTCCAAACAACAATTCTTTTTTGCCATTGATGACCCGCGAATCCAAGTGCGGAACCGACATCGGCGGCGTGCCAACCGACGCTTTTCCATACACTTTTGCGCCGTGTTGCGCAATCACCGATTCATTGACGCAACGCAACCATTGCCCACTCACAGGAAAACCGCCGTAGCCGCTCGCCTCTGGAATATCAGATTTTTCTAATAACCAAAGCGCACCGCCGCCCGCGCCGATGAACACAAATCGCGCCGTGACGACCCGTTTTTGGTCTGCTTTCAAGTCATTTACGGTCACGTTCCACAATTTTCCGTCGTCGTGTCGCTCAATATCTCTCACTTCGTGGTTCAAAAATACGTCGGTGTCGGGTTGCGCGTCCATGTAGGCGAACAAGCGGCGCGTGAGTGCGCCAAAATCAACGTCTGTTCCGATGTCCATTTTTGTAGCCGCCACTTTTTCGCTTGGGTCGCGGTGATACATCATCAACGGAATCCATTTTTGCAACGTTTCGTGGTCTTCCGTATATTCCATGCCCTCAAAAAGGTGATTTTGCGTGAGCGTTTGATGTCTTTTTTTCAAAAAATTTACATCTTCTTCGCCATGCACAAAACTGATATGTGGCACATTGTTGATGAAACTTTCGGGTTTTTCGATAATTTCATTGTCCACCAAATATGCCCAAAATTGCTTTGAAATTTCAAATTGTTCATCAATTTTAAAGGCTTTTGAGCAATCAATCGTACCGTCTTCGCGTTCTTGGGTGTAGTTGAGTTCGCAAAAAGCGGCGTGACCCGTGCCTGCATTGTTCCACGCATCGGAACTTTCCAACGCCAAATGGTCTAAACGCTCGAACGTTTGAATTTCCCAATCGGGTTGCAATTGTTTGAGCAATACGCCCAACGTAGCACTCATAATACCCGTGCCGATGAGGGCAACATCAACAATTTTTTCGATAGAAGTGTTTCGCTGCATCATTATTTTTTTTATTAATTCGACATAATTAGCCCACAAATTTACGACATTCGGGGCGAACGCTGCCCATTATTTTGAAGCAATTCGCCATTTTTATACTTTTTTTGCCGCCGCAAGCCTTAAAAAGTTGTAATTTTGCGGTTCAAAATAATTAAAAAAAAGACGATGACAGTTTGGTACGAAGGAACATTGATTCAAAAAGAAAACATTGCGCCCAATGTCGCCCGATTTTGGGTAAAAATGCCCAATGAAACGCGACTTTTTTTCAAAGCAGGGCAATTTGTGACAATGGATTTGCCGATTCATGAAAAAAGAAGCGGACGTTGGCGCAGCTATTCCATTGCCAATGCACCCCATATTTCAGGAAATGATATTTTAGAATTTTGTATTTCTAAAAAAGAAGGCGGTTTGGCTTCGACTTATTTTTTTGAAACCATCAATATTGGCGAAACCATCAAATTTAAAGGCGCAGACGGCGGATTTTATTTGCCCGAAACGGTGGAAAAAGATTTGGTTTTTATTTGTACGGGAACAGGAATTGCGCCGTTTCGGAGCATGATTGCCCAAATTTTTGAACAAAATTTGTCGCATAAAAACCTGCATCTCATCTTCGGAACGCGCACCGAAGACGGCATTTTGTATCCAAAAGAATGGGCAACATATCAACAAAACCCTTCATTCCAATTCGACATTGCGCTCTCACGGGCGAAAAAAAACGCCCCCCCCAGTATTTCGACGGGTTATGTGCATCAAATTTATGAAAAAGCATATTCCAACGTTCGACCTGATGTTTTATTTTATATTTGTGGTTGGTCGAATATGATTGACGATGCCGTTGCAAAATTAATTGAAATGGGTTATGACCGCAGCCAAATTAAATTTGAATTGTACGGTTAATTTTTTTCAATAATTTTGACTTATTTTAAATTATTTTGAAAAAATAAAATTCCAAATAGAACCTTCAAAAAATGTGTTGATGATGCGCGGAAACGCCAATTTTTTCAAATCCCGAATCGGTTGCGTTTGAAAATGAGTTGACAATTGCAAAAACAACGAGTCGGCAACGTTCAATTCAACAAAACGGGCAACGATGGTTTGATGGGTCAATTGTTGTCGAAATTCACCCGAAAAAGCCCCCCCCCCAGTATCAGCGACCATTTTTGCCGTTTCGTCGAGCCATTTTTCGGTAAGTTGATTTTCTTTCAAAAAGTGTTGCAAATTTTCCCAATTTTCGATGGGCATTTGCGTTTCGAGCAACGGAAATTCAAATAATTGTTGCCAAATATCGCGTTCCGTTCTTTCTCGAACGAGCGAATTTTCTTTATTTTTAAAAACAAAAAAGTAAAAATAGCGCGTCTTTTTCTCTAATTTTTTAGATTTTACAGGCAATTTTTCAGTTTTTTGTAGCAAAAACGCCTTACAATCCGATTGAAACGGACAATTATCGCAAAGCGGCGCAACGGGTTTGCAATGCGTTGCCCCAAAATCCATCATTGCTTGATTGTGTTGCGCAGGATTTTCAAAATCGAGCAAATCTTGGGCAAGTTTCGCAAATATTTTCTTTCCATCGGTCGAATCAATGGGCGTTTCGATGCCAAAAATGCGGCTCAATACCCGAAAAACATTGCCATCAACAACCGCAAACGGCAAATCGTAGGCAAACGACGCAATCGCCGCCGCCGTGTAGCTGCCCACGCCTTTCAATTTCAGAATTTCATCATGTGTTTTCGGAAAATTTCCACCCAATTCGCCTGCAATTTGTTTTGCCGTAGCGTGCAAATTTCGGGCGCGAGCATAATAGCCCAAGCCTTCCCAAAGTTTCATCACGTCGGCTTCGGGCGCGTTCGCGAGGGCTTCGACGGTCGGATAAGCCGCCCGAAACCGCTCGAAATAGGGCAACCCCTGCCCCACCCGCGTTTGCTGCAAAATGATTTCAGAAATCCAAACCAAATACGGATTTTTCTCACCTTTCCAAGGCAATGGGCGCGGATTTTCGGCAAACCATTCTATCAAATTTCGACGAAACCAAACTTCTGTTTGCGGCGTTATCATCATTTTTTAATTATTTTTTTTATGCTGATTTTTTATAAATTTTGCATAAAAAAATCGCTTCGCGCAAGCACGAACCGATTTTTATTTTGTTATTTCTTAAAAAAACTATTGTCTTTTTTTATCTTTCAACGGGTCGTCGGCAGGGACGACATAATTTCTATACTTTTTAAACGGATTCAAATTGACATAACGACGCGGATTGAGCCGCAAATCTTGCATCAAATGTTGCGCTTGAAAAATCGTTTCGTTGAGGTTCGTGTACAACGAATCCGACGACATCAATTTGCCCAAAGAACCTTCGCTGCTCTGCATTTTGGACACCATTCCGTTCAAATTCGTAATGGTCGCCTCGCTGGTCATCAATGTTTTTTTCAAACTTGCGATGGCATCGTTTGCGCCGTTGGTGGTTTTTTGCAAATCTATGTCGCTCAAATTTTTTGAAGTTTTTTCAATATTGGCGATGGTAGCGCGGATTTGTTCGTTGCTACTTTCCAAATTTTTGGTGATGCTGGCAACGCTCGTCATCGTCGCGGACAAACTCACCGACGAAGCCTTGATGAGCTGTTGCGTCGCTTTGGTTGCCGCTTCCAAATTCAAAATCGTAGATTGCAAAGACTTGAAAGTCTTGTTGAGTTCATTGTTGGGGTCTTTGATTTGAACGCCCAACGTATCAAACGCACCCGCTACGCCTTGTTTGATTTGCATCGAATAAGGGTTCATGCTTTCGGGGTCGCCCAACATTTGTTGCAACATGCTTCGATTTCCGAATTGAATATAAGCTCCGCTTTCGGCGCAATCACCGCCTTTGCAAGGCGTTGGAAACACGATTTCGACCGCAGTACCGCCCATCACTCCATTCGGAAAAAATACGGCGACTGCCGATTTTGGCATGTGAATTGGCGTTTTGAGGGTCAATTTCACGAGTGCTTTGTTCGGCGTTTCGACGGGAAAAGTGATGTCTGAAACGTTGCCCACTTCTACGCCCAAATAGAAAACGGGCGCGGAACGAGGAATCAATTTGGCATCGGTACATTCGATAAAAACATCCATGCTGCTGCCCAAAAGATTGTTGCCTTTCAAAAATTTATAACCAAAAATAGAGAGAATAATGGTTACCAATGCCATCAAGCCAATCCGAACTTCTTTTGAAATATTCATATTTGCTATAAAAAAAAAGAAAAAATATATTCTAAATGTGGAATAAATCCAAACTAAAAGACTTTATCTATCCGAAATAGTCACTTTTGAACCTAAAATTTGCGTTTTTGAGCCGCAGCGCGATTAAAAAAACATCAACACCAAGCATGAAAAGCGAAATATTTAAAAAACAAAAATATTTTTTCAAAAAAATGCCATCTTCCCTCCTTCGGAGGGATTTATACTGGGGGGGGGGCATTTTTTTGAATTTTTATTTTGCAAAAGTTCGTTACGCTGCTTTTCCTTGTACGAATGCAGCGGATTTTGCAATTTTTTCAGATGCGTATGCGCGTGTGATGACAAAACTTTTGATGTCGCGTTGCGAAGGCAATTCAAACATCAAATCGGTCATAATGGTTTCGCAAATCGAGCGCAAACCGCGTGCGCCAAGTTGATAATCAATGGCGGTTTGGGCAATAAACTCAATCGCGTCGTCGTCGAAGGTCAAATCCACTTTTTCGAGTGAAAATAATTTTTGATATTGGCGAATCAGTGCATTTTTCGGCTCGGTCAAGATGCGCGTCAAGGCACTTTTGTCAAGCGGTTCGAGATACGTGACAATCGGAACGCGCCCGACGAGTTCGGGAATCAAGCCAAAAGATTTGACATCTTGCGGCGTGATATAACGCAATAAATCCATATCATCAACCCGATTGTGGTCGCCTTTGAAGCCAATTACTTGCGAATTGAGTCGTCGTGCGATGATTTTTTCAACGCCCACAAACGCGCCGCCACAAATAAACAAAATATTAGATGTGTTGACTTGCACCATCTTTTGGTCGGGGTGTTTTCGCCCGCCCTGCGGTGGCACGAGTACGTCTGCGCCTTCGAGCATTTTCAACAAACCTTGCTGCACGCCTTCGCCCGACACGTCGCGTGTGATGCTCGGATTGTCGCCGCGTCGCGCAATTTTATCAATTTCATCAATATAAACAATGCCGCGTTCGGCTGCCGCCACGTCATAATCGCAATTTTGCAACAAGCGTGTCAACATGCTTTCGATGTCTTCGCCGACATATCCAGCTTCGGTAAAAACGGTTGCGTCAACGATGGCAAACGGAACTTTTAATAACTTTGCAACGGTTTTTGCCATCAAAGTTTTGCCTGTTCCTGTGCGACCGACAAATAAAAGATTAGATTTTTCAATTTCAATGCCATCGCTGGTTTTGTTTTGCAAAATCCGTTTAAAGTGGTTGTAAACGGCAACCGACATGACTCTTTTCGCAGATTCCTGCCCAATAATGTATTCGTCGAGGTGCGCTTTTATCTCCATCGGCGTGCGCATTTGGAGGTCTTTTATCTCTTTTTTGGTCAATTTTGCGCCTGAACTCGACTTTGCTTTGGTCGGCACATATTCAAAACCGACTTCTGCGTCCACGATTTCGGCGGCTTGTTCGATACAAAGGCTGCAAATCGTGCCACCTTGCGGTCCCGAAATGAGCATTGGAGAATCGTCTTCGTTACGTCCACAGAATTGACAGTTTTTTCCTTTAAATTTTGCCATGATTTTTTAAAATTTCCTTTGAATTTTGTTAGGAATTTTTGAGGGTTTGTTCTCAAAAAAGTCTGGTTTTTACTTCAAAACTTTTCTTTTAACGCATTTTTAACATTGTTGTTTCTTTTGAATTTCTTTTTTTAAATATTTCTGTGAAAAGTATTTACAATTTTAGGGGAAATAATTGACGTTTTTTAGCCGAATATGGATTGTTTTTTTCTATTTTTCAGCTTTTTTATATCCAAATTCCACAAAAAAATCGTTCCTTTGCCAAAAGATTATTATTTCAAACTCGTTCTTTTGCTCATTCTGATAATCAACGTCTTATAAAAAATATTTTTTCTGATATGACAGGTACTTCCTACGCCCAATCGTTAGACTACGACTTGATTTTGCGCTATCAACAGCAACACGACGTGCGTTGTGTGGGCGAGTTGTTTGCGCGCTATCGGCACTTGGTGTTTGGCGTTTGCATGAAATATTTAAAAAATTCGTCAGATTCCGAAGACGCGGTTATGGAAATTTTTGAAAAATTGCATCTTGATTTAAAGCGGTCAGAAATTCAACATTTCAAATCTTGGTTATATCGCGTTGCCACCAATCATTGCCTCATGCGCTTGCGCAAGGCGGGTTTGAAACTCGATTTTCCAGAAGAAATGCCGCAAGTGGCTTCCGAAACGCTCGCTTTTTTGTCTGAAAAAGAAAATTTGTTGCGATTGTTAGAAAAAAATATTGTCGAATTGAAACCCGAACAGCGTTTGTGCATCGAATTGTTTTTTTTACAGGAAAAATCATATAAACAAATTTCAGATGAAACGGGTTTTACACTCGGCGAAATCAAATCTTTTATTCAAAATGGAAAATTAAATTTGAAAAAAAGATTGACCAATTCAACTGATTTTAAAGATTTAGAACATTTGTTGACTTTGCTTTGGCTCTTTTCGATGTTGGATAGCTAATTTTTTTTCAAAAAAAGCTACCCCCCAGTATAAGTCCCCCCTCAATCCCCCCGAAGGGAGGAGGAAAACATTTTTTTAGAAAATAATTTTAAAATTTCAAGAAAATTGAAAGTTTTAACTCAAAATATCGTTCCAGAAGAGCGTTGTCTGACCGAAGACGAGGCGTTGCGCTACGCAAATGGCGTGGTCTCGCGTGAGGAAGCCCGACGGCTCGACGCGCACCTCCGCCATTGCCCTTTTTGCACCGACGCAATAGACGGCTTGATGTTGCTGCCCATCGCCGATGCACAACAATCATTAAAAAATATTCAAAAATTTGGTGACGACGCGCCTAAACACGTTCAAACCAAAGAAAATATTGAAAAACCCGTTTTGACTGCTTCAAAATCTGGTTCACGAATCCGTTTTTGGTTGACAGCTGCCGCAACGGTTGTGGGCATCACGGGCGGTAGTTTTTGGTTGCTCACGAAAGGCGAAGCCGAACCGCCCACGTTTGGCGACGACAAAACCGCCGCAGAAACAGCGCAAAATGCAACCGAAAATGCGTCAAAATCGCAAACCGAATTTCAGTTGAAGGAAGAAACACCAAGTTCGACCGCCCAAACGCCACCCCCCAGTATAAATGCCCCAAATCCGACCAAATCCAATACCAATGGCTCCGTTACTGGCTCCGTAACTACTTCTCCCAGTGGCTCTACAAGCGACATCGCGGCAGTAGAATCCAAACAAGAAGAGGCAAAAGATTTCAATCAAAACTACGGAAAATCTACGGAAAAAGAGGTAGCCGCAAGCAGCAGTCCAGCCTATTCGACAGCACCCGCACCGAGTGGCGGTTATGACAACGACGTGGCGATGAAAGAGGACGTGAAAATAAATGAAAATAATTCAAAAAACAAGGTTGTCACCGCCCGTGCGAAGCCAACCGCGCCTGCGACGGCAAATAATTCGGGTTTGGGCGCGATGGAAGCGGCGAAAATGCGCAAAGCAAATTTTGATGCCACCAATGCGTTTCAACAAGGTGCGCAGTTTTTGAAATCCAAGAAATTTGATGCGGCGATTCGAGAATTTGAAGCCGTTTTGGAAGTGGAAACGTCGGGCGATTTGTATGAATTGTCGTTGTTGTATCTTGCCGACGCAAAATTTGGAAAAGGAAACAAAGCCGAAGCCCAACAAATTTGGCAACGCATCGTCAACGAAAAAGGAAAATACGCCACACGCGCCGCCGAAAAATTGAAATAAAAACCTAAAAAACGAAATAAAAAAAACGAGTTATTTGTGTGATACAAATAACTCGTTTTTTTCGTGGGAGACTAGTGGGATTCGAACCCACGACCTTCGGTACCACAAACCGACGTTCTAACCGACTGAACTATAACCTCCATTTTTGAAGAAACATTAAATTAGCGGAGGCTCAGGGATTCGAACCCCGGGTACCCTCGCAGGTACGGCAGTTTTCAAGACTGCTGCAATCGACCACTCTGCCAAACCTCCAAATTTCAACTCCAATTAAAGAATTTAAAATATGCTTTTCTTCAAAAGCGACGCAAAGATACATTCAGTTTCTCGAATAAAACAAGTTTTTTCTAAACTTTTTTTTATTTTTTTTTATTTTCTCTTCAAAATCATTAAAATTGTATTTTTTGACCCCAATTTCTATGTTTTGACGTACTTTTGCGGACTGATTTTGAATTTTAAAAAAATGAAATGAAATATTTTAGCTATCTTATATTCAGATTTTTTGTTTTCCTCTTTTGGTTGATGCCTTTTTGGTTCCTCTATTTTTTGTCGGACGGCGTGGCACTTTTGTTGCAATACGTCATCGGCTATCGCAAAAAAATTGCCGTTGAAAATCTAAAATACGCATTTCCAGAAAAAACCGATGCCGAACGCGCAGCAATATTGCGCGATTCCTACAAAAATTTGGCAGATATTTTGCTCGAAGGCATCAAAAGTTTTTCGATGTCTAAACAACAAATTATGTATCGCTACGATTTTCCGAATCGAAGTTTGGTCAATCTCAACCTACATTCGGGCGGAAATTCGGTGATGATGGCTGCCCATTACACCAATTGGGAATGGGGTGTAATTGCACTACCCTACTTCATCGAACGCACCGTTGTCGGTTTTTACAAGCCGCTTTCTAACAAAATGATGGACAATTTTGTCCGAACACGGCATCAGGGCGGCACCAAATTGGTCAGCATTGCCGAAACTTCGGGCGCGTTTGTGACCTACAAAAACGAGCCGTCGGCTTATGTTTTTGTCAGCGACCAAAGCACTTGGTCGGACAAAGCACACGAATTAACGTTTTTAAATCAGTTGACAAAATGCCCGCACGGTGGCGACAAATATGCCCGACAACTCGGTTGTCCTGTTTTCTTTTTGAACATTCAGCGCAAAAAACGCGGTTTTTATAGCGTCGAAATCGAATTATTAGCCGAAAGTGCCGCGCAGTTGCACGAAGGCGAAATCACCCGCCGATTCTACGAACGCATCGAAAAAGTGATAATCGAAAAACCCGCCGATTGGCTTTGGTCGCATCGTCGCTGGAAAAATTTGCGTTAATTTTTCCGAAAAAGCATACCCCCCAGTATAAACGCCTAAAAATGTGATTTCTTAACGGTTTTTAAGTAAAAAATATGAGTAAAAAATTTCAATTGGAATTGATTTGGTGGCTTGTGACGGGCGTTGTCGTCGTGGCAGTGATGCTTCCAATTTGGCAAACGATGCCAAATTTTCCGTTTTTTCGAGCAAATATCGTCTATATCCTAGCAATGATAACGTTTGCACGCTATGCGTTTGGACTTGAATACACATTTTTGTCGCACGCCATGAAGGTAAAAATGGTGTTTTTGTTGTTCAGTTTGCTCATTTTGGGCTTGTTTATCGGACCGCTCAACGATTTTCAACGATGGTGGGACGAAGGCGACCACGACACCATTTTTCAAACCATTCCGTTCGCTTCTCGCGATGGTTTGTCGAGTTACATCAAGTCAGAATTTTCATTTTTTGCCATCGGCGGATTTTTGGCTTGCTTGTGGTTCACCACGCGCCTATTTCGTTCCGTTTGGCGACAATGGAATAATGAAGGTGTTTAAATGGTAAAATAAAAATTTTCAGCATTTAATTTTTATAAAAATCAAAATGTCAAAAGGAAACGAAAATAAAAAAAAACGAGTTGGAGTCGTTTTTTCGACCAATCCAGATTTTGAATTTCAACTCGAACCCGAAGAAACGACCGAAGATTTACCGCCGCAACAACAAAAATTGCGCCTACATCTCGAACGTTTGAAAGGCAACAAAGAGGCAACCATCGTGCGCGGGTGGGTCGGCGCGACCGAGACACTCGAAGCATTGGGAAAAATGTTGAAAAACAAATGCGGCGTAGGTGGAGCCGTCAAAGACAACGAAATTTTGTTGCAAGGCAATCACCGCGACAAAGTCTTGGAATTGCTGAAAAAAGAAGGTTTTTCACAAACCAAAAAAGCGGGCGGCTAAATGTGCATCGCTTTTTTCAAATAAAAAAAACGGGTTGTCCATGCTCTGGACAACCCGTTTTTGCATGTTGACTATCAACGAATTTCTTTTAATCCGAATATCGCAAACAAAGCAATCGCTAAAATCGCGACCAATCCAATCGCGTTATGAACATTCAAGCCTTCTTCAGCCAAAGAAAAAAGAGTTATCGCAGTACCAATTATGGATAACACTAAAATGGAAATTAGTCCGATTGGTGAAAACAAAAGAAAAAATAGAAAAGGAGCAATAACGCTAGAAACAATAGACAAAAAAATCGCACCTGCGGCAACCGTTAAGATTTTGCGACCTAATTTTGACGATGATTGCGATTTTTCGGGATTGTCGGGATTGTCGGCGGGCAAATATTTTTCAAATCCGCTATTTTTCAAGCGCGCAAGTTGCTTTTCTGCGCGACGCATGAACCATCTTTCGATGCGATTTGGTTTGGTTTGTGGTTTTTCAAGTTGTTTTTCAAATTTTGCAGCCATTGTTGCCGTTTCTGCTGAAAAATCGGGTGCGTTTTTTAGCACCGCATTCGCCGTCGGCATTCCACTAAAAAAAAGGGAAAGCCAAAGCGCGAAAAATTGAATTGTTCTTTTCATTTTTTAAAATTTTGTTGTGAAAAAATTGAATTAAAAAAAAGCTCAACTTATGAAAGACACAAATCAAAAAATGGTGAATATTTTTTTTCAAAATTCCAAAAACCAAAACGGGTT
>JBJOPA010000204.1:0-3243 GCA_046051005.1 Bacteroidota bacterium | reverse complement strand
AAAAGAATAAAAATGAAAAATTTAGCAACCCAATCCAAAGCAGAGGTTATGGAATTTATTAAAACCACACTTGCCTTTGATGATCAATTAGCTGAACAATTGAGATACGTTAAGCAAGATGATTTTAAAAAAGAACACCGAAGATTTAAAATGTCGGGTTATGAAAGCGTTACAGGTCAATGCACGGTATCCAATATGTCAATAGTCAATGAGTTTGCCCATCTTGGGATTTATGATTACACATCCTATTTATTCCTTGATTTTTATAAAGGAAAACCAACTTTATAGTTGCAATTTCCATAGAAAAATATAGAAATCTACTCATTTCAACGAAAACAGCCCTCCTTCTCCTTCAAAAAAGGAGCTTCATTGGTCTTACATTCCCTCGATGAGCGTTCCGCCGTGTCAACTCCCGCGGCGTTTTGCCTTGCGAAGCACTTGGTTTTCGTACTTCTTGCAATTTTATAGAAACCATTGTACGTGGTTCTGATACAATAGACTCAATTACACTCCAGTTTTACGCTCTAATGATTTTTTTAGAGCAACCCACACACTGTCAATGAACTTATTTTTGGGTGAAAGTAAACCCTATAGGGTATTTTTGCAAGCTTTTCAGTCCCAATTCTATTATTTTTATTTTTTGTATAAATTAAATTTCTAAACTGTTCTCCCTTTTTTCTGTAAAATTACTACTCTTTACTACACAATGAATAAAGATTTTAAATACTTATTTTCAAGTCAGGTAGATAATAAATATTTAAAAAAATATGCGGACAACAAAGCACTGTGCGGCAACTCCCCGCACGAAGGCTTGACTGCGGCGCGCTTTTTTTCTTTCCAAAAACCATGTTAGAAAGGGCAATAGTTTTCAAAAACGGGTAGATTCTCATATAATACAAAAATATAAATATATATTTTTGTAATTATGATGAAATAACGCATATATTCGCGACGTTAAGACGTAATACTTTAACAATCAAATAATTACTCCCCCCGCATGTCAAATTTTACCGACAGACTCAATTCATTAACGTAGTTTTTTCAATCTTGATTTGATGAAAAAGGCTTTTTTTCCCCTTCCGCAACGTGCGTACCGTTGTGAAAGAAACCACCGTGTGAAAAAAAAGAGACCGACTCTTTGTTTCACACGCCCATCGCTTGTATGCGCGATATTATATGTAATTAGCGCGCTAACGGTAGGTCTTGGGGCGACCGAACCCGTAAAAGTACCGCAACTCTGGCAAGAAATCGCATTACCGAGTCGGAGCGAAGATAGTATATTGAATGTGCTGGTCGAAAGACACCGCTATCTCCCGTTTGTAAAACGAGCCATTTTGGTCGAAACGAATGCAGCTTTATTGCACAATGAAAAAGTGGCAATTACAGTAGGCGGTCATTCCGCTACGATTCAAACTTTATTAGGCGAAAATGACAAAACTCAATCTTTTATTCGGTACGGAGGATTATTCGATGACCGATTGGAAAAAAACGATCCTGCTGCCAATATTGGAGAAGTTTTTTTTGCGGTACAAAATGGCTTGATTGCCTCCAAATTCTATTTTGAGGACGAGATTTATGCCTTGATACCGATTTATAAGCATTATCATTTGTTATTACAATTAAATGCAATGCGTTTGCCGAATGAATGTGGTACTGTCCATCATTTTGGTGCCACTCCGCCCGAAAATCCCGCCTCTGCGGATTATCGATTGCGCGTTTTAGTCGCGTTTTCGCAAGTGGCGATTAGTAGTTTAAAACACTATTCGCTCACGATGACTCCTGAACATTTTGCTCAATTGGCAATTGGCGAAAATAATCTGGCTCATTGGCGCAATCCGAAACGAAGCCCGCATTTAAATTTAGAAAAAGTGGCAGTTTTGAGCTATTCCGAACTCGAAATGAAACGCGATTTGGCGAATTTAACCGCAGAACGACCGCCTTTTGATTTGCTGCAACGGTGGCGAACCGAAGCCGCAACCGATTTACAAATTTTAATTCGGTCTTCGGAAGATGCTTTATTTGGCATGGCGCGGGCAGAAGCGGATGGTTGGTCTTCTGGAAGGGCTTTTTGTGTGATGACTTTGGATGGTTTTGGTTTTACGCCCTATTCGCTGGCACATCAAATTGAACATTTGAGACCTGATGCCATTGAACCTAATGATAATACGATAGCTCCGTCTGTTTTTCAAAGTCGCCTAAATCAAAAAAATCACAATAGCAGTGGTGTGGAAAAAACGTTTGCATTGGATGTTAAAAATAGCAAAGTAGTAAAAGAAGAATCAAATGGATTAAAAACGCGTTTTTTTGCGCGGCATTCTATCTTTTATGGGGATAATGGTTTATTGAACACGGAAACGATTGATAGTCAATTGGTTAAAGCGTCGGCAGACCAATTCGCTTTACTTCAATATTGGGATATTTTGCCTTTTAATTTGCAAAATCGGCAGTTGCTGCTGGAAGATTCCTTTTTCGTTGAAAAAGTCGGAGGCTATCCTAATGACGTTCTTGTTGAAAAAACGCCTCCTGCGCACTTGCCGCAAATTGTAGAAATATTGCAAAATGACAATGCGCCCAAAGAAGATGAAGACATTTTTACGAAAAAAATGGATTTACAAGAGTTTAGAATTATGCCGAATCCGACCCATGGGGAAACTTTTTTAGAATACCGTGTGGCAAAAGAGGGAGTACCAATTCGGTTGGATCTAGTCACCTTGACGGGACAATTCGTGGCGCGCCTGGCGGAAAATGCAAATCATCCTTCGGGCAAATTTACGGTGCGGTGGGATGCGGCGGGCATGCCTGCGGGCGTGTATGTCTGTACGCTGAGGATTGGTGATAAGGTGCAAGTGCTGCGTTTAGTGGTAGAATGAGCTAAATTTCTTTTTGCGAAAAAAAATCACACCTATATATATAGGTGTGATTTTTTTTTACACCTATATATATAATGCCGTTGAATGATAGGATTCATTGAATGGCATTTAAAATATTAAAAATCAATTATTTGCGAAGAAAAATAGGGAGGGAAGATTTTTTTGTAGAAAGAAAACTTTGTTTAACTTTGCCGCGATAAAAAAAATGCTTCAAAATATGCTATTCTTTTGAATGGCATATTCCGAAGCAAATTAAACAAAATTAAATAATTGGTGCAAAGTTACGCGAAATTTGATAAATTACCAAATTTGTATAGGCATATATAAATTTAGTATTTTTTTATATGTTAGTTGGCTTTGCAGTACAAATCAT
>JBJOPA010000203.1:0-21039 GCA_046051005.1 Bacteroidota bacterium | reverse complement strand
AGATTTTTGTCGCCTCAACGACCGCGACCGTGACCGCGAAATCCGCCGCTATGCCTATCAAAATTGTCTTCGGGCAGAACAAATAAAATTATTGTCTATGTTGTACACCAACGACCGCGACAAATCAGAATTTTTTGCTTACGTTTATCGAGAACGCCGCATCTATGACATCAATTTGTTCTATCAATGCGCCAGCGTTTTTGGAACGAGAGCCGCGCAAGATGCGTTTTATCGGTTTTTGCATCGCGAAAATTTGCCATGCGGACACGAAGTATATGACGATTATGACTATTGGGAACACAATGGTTCGGGCAATCACGACGATACGCATTACGACAATCGCGGCGGTGGAAACGGCGGTGGACGTGGTGGAAACGGTGGCGGAAATGGCGGCGGACGTGGTAGTGGATATGACGACCGAGGCGGAAACGGTGGCGGACGCGATGACCGCGATAATCGTGGCGGCGGCGGGCGCAACAATCCCGTGCAACCACCGCCCCCACCACCGCCACCGCCTTACTTGACGGACGGAGAATTTCAACCGATGTTGGCGAGTTTGCGGGCAGAAAACTTTGACAACAAGCGCGTCGAAAAAGCAAAATTTATGATTCGTGGCAATGCATTGTTGACTTGTGCGCAGATTTGTCAAATGTCGCGGACATTTAGTTTTGACAATTCGCGCTTGGATTTTGCGAAATTCGCCTACGATTTTTGTTTTGATAAGCAAAATTATTTTCAAGTGGCGGATACGATGCAGTTTGAAAACAACAAAAGTAGCTTGATGAAATACGTCGGCGGCAGATAAAAAAAATGAATTTAGGTTATAAAAAAAACTAAAAATGGGAAATCTCATTTTTAGTTTTTTTTTATTGTCAAAAAAGCCCCCCCCCAGTATCCAAGCCAAAAAATGAAAAAAAAATGCTTGAAAATCTTTTTTTGTAGCTATTTTGAGTCAAATTTTTAATCAATTTTGTCGAAAAAGCGTTTTTTTTGATTGGATTCACAAAAATACCAGCATTATGGTATGAGTGTTTTATAAAAATATTCATAACTTCGACCGAAATTTTGACAATAAGAAAAGAAACACCCACATCAAAATGAGAATTTGGAAAACTGACTTTACGCTTGAAGGCTTGAACGATACGGGTCACCAAACGATGGTGTCGCATTTGGGCATCGAATTTACAGAGGCGGGCGACGATTTTTTGGTCGCACGCATGCCCGTTGACCACCGAACGGTTCAACCTTTTGGGATTTTGCACGGCGGCGCGTCGGTGACGTTGGCAGAAACGATTGGGAGCGTAGCGTCTGTTTTGTGCATTGATTTGAGCAAACAACGCGCCGTTGGCTTGGAAATCAATGCGAGTCATCTCAAAGGGGTGCCGAGTGGTCAGTTTGTTTTTGCAACGGTTCGTCCGATTCGATTGGGCAAAACGATTCACGTTTGGAATATCGAAATTCGCAATGAAAAAGGAGATTTAAATTGTGTGAGCCGTCTGACGATGGCGATTATATGAGGAAAATCAATCAAAAAGATGATACAACCGCGCCAACATTTTCAATAAAAAAAACATCACCATACCCAAAAAAAAATGTCCATAGTTCAACACTTCAATCATCGAATTGCCTTTTGGGGCGATTGGATAAAAACGTTACTTCACAAAGACAATGATGCTTTTGATGTATTGGATTTTCGCGTCGGTACGTTGGTCGGAACAGTATTGATAGGTTTTGTGATTCCATTGGTTAACTTATTTTCTGATTTTTCTATCGTAGATTATTCGACTTTTCGATATAGTTTGGTGGTTTTTCAGTTGGCTTTGGTCATTGGGTCTTACTATTTTACGTTTGTAAAGCGTTATGCCAATGAATTTGGCAACTTGTGTTCGCTCATCTACGGCGTTTTTTACATTACGTATGCCTACTTGCATGATTTCGCGGTTATCGAAACTTCTACGATGTTGATTGCCCTTTTTTGTTTGTGTGGCATGTTTAAGAATAAGTTTATGTTGCGGCTTTTCATGCTGCTGAGCTACGCTTATTTGTGCGTATTGGTGGTGATGACGGCAGAAATTGTGACTGGAAAGATGTACATCATTGGTTTGGCTGGCGTGGCGTTGTTGTTGGCGTATTATACGTTTTCCGTGAAAATTGATATTATTGAAAAATTGGTGGATTCGCAAGAGCATATCCGCATGAGCGAACAACGTTTTAGAAGCATTTTTGACAATGCACCGTTGGGCGTGGCGTTGTTAGATGGCGATTTCAAACCGACTCGTTTCAATCAATTTTTTACCAAAGAATTTGGATATTCCGAAGCGGAATTGCAGCGAAAAGGCTTGCAGAGTATTGTTCACCCGCAAGATGTGTTGCCCAGTATTGCGGTTCGGCGCGAGATGGCGAATTCTGAAAACGGGACGTTCGAGCGCGAACAACGTTTTTTGCATAAATCGGGCGAAATTTTGTGGGTTCGGGTTTCTATGTCTTATGTTCAACTGTATGCCCAGAGTTATATTATCGCAATGTTTGATAATATAACCCGTGAGAAAAATGCGGAATTTGCTTTGCAAGAATCGTCTAAACAATTGCAATCGCACAATGAAGCATTAGAAGAATTTAGTTATGTTATTTCGCATGATTTGCAAGAACCGTTGCGTATGATTACTTCTTTTACGCAACTCATTCAGCGAAAACATTTGCCCAAGATAAACGATGCGAGTGCAAATAATGATTTTAACTATGTCGTGGACGGTGCAAAACGCATGTCTGGTTTGATACACGACATGCTCGAATATTCGCGATGGTCTGCCAAAGATTTGCCGATGGAAGAAGTGAACACCCAAGAAGCCATTGCGGAAGTGTTGCAAACCCTCACGGTGGCAATAGAACGCGCCGACGCAGTCGTGATTTGCGAAGATTTTCCGACCATTCGCTCCAATAAAATGTTGTTGCAACAGGTTTTTCAGAATTTAATTTCAAACAGCATTAAATATCGTCACCCCGAGCGTTCGCCTGAAATTGATGTGTTGATTCAAGACGAAGCACTGGAAACGCATTTTGCCGTCAGCGACAATGGATTGGGTTTTGAAGAACGTGATAGAGACCGTATTTTCGGAATTTTTCAACGGCTCGACACCGACAAAACAAAGGGAAATGGCATGGGATTGGCAATTTGTAAACGTCTAATTGAAAAGCAAGGTGGCTCCATTTGGGCAGAATCCATCGCAGGCGAGGGGTCAACGTTTCATTTTACTTTGCCAAAACCCAAAGTTTGAGATTTTAATTTGTCATTTTTTATAGAAAAAGACATAAAAAAATAAAAAAAATGCCTTCTAACGGTTTGGATACTGGGGGGGGGCATTTTTTTTGTATTTAGGAACAATAATTGGATTGGAAAATGCAAACACGTTTTGAAAAATGGTTTTTAAATCCCTTTTTGAAATTATATTCTTTGCGAAAACGCTAAAAAGTAGGTAAAAAAAATAAAAATTGGAAAAATTTACGTTTTTTTAACATTCATTTGGTAAAAATTTTCATAAATGCGTTTTTTATTCCACAAAATAGTCGTAATTTTGCGGCGCATTTTATAAAAAATTAGTTTCATCATGCAACAGAAAATCAGAAACGTGGCAATTATCGCCCACGTTGACCACGGCAAAACTACGCTCGTGGACAAAATGATTCAAGCGGGAAAAGTTTTTAAAGAACACGAAGCTCCCGTAGAACTCGCTCTCGACAACAACGACCTCGAGCGCGAGCGGGGCATCACGATTTTGGCGAAAAACGTCAGCATCACTTATAAAGGTCATAAAATCAATATCATTGATACGCCTGGTCACTCGGATTTTGGTGGCGAAGTAGAGCGCGTATTGAATATGGCAGACGGTGTGTTGCTTTTGGTTGATGCGTTTGAAGGTGCGATGCCGCAAACTCGATTTGTATTGCAAAAAGCATTGCAACTCGGTTTGAAACCCATCGTGGTGGTCAACAAAGTGGACAAGCCAAACTGTACGCCAGACGAAGTACACGAACAAGTTTTCGACCTCATGTTTGCATTAGATGCCAACGAACAACAACTCGACTTCCAAGTCGTGTTTGGTTCGGCACGAAATAGCTGGATGGCTGCCGATTGGCGCAATCCAACAGACAATATCGATTATTTGCTCGATATGATTATCGAACACGTTCCCGAGCCGAAAATTGCAGAAGGAAATACCCAAATGATGATTACGTCATTGGACTATTCAAATTATATTGGTCGGATTGCGATTGGTCGTTTGTTGCGCGGTTCGTTGCGCACAGGCACGATGGTCAGCCTTTGCAAACGCGATGGCGTGATTCAAAAACACCGCGCAAAAGAACTCTATATTTTTGAAGGAATGGGCAAACGAAAAGTTGAAGAAGTGCAAGCAGGCGATATTTGCGCCGTTGTAGGTCTCGATGGTTTCGACATTGGCGATACCGTAGCAGATTACGAAAACCCAGACCCACTCGAAGCCATCAAAGTAGATGAACCAACGATGAGTATGACTTTTACCATCAACGATTCACCGTTTTTTGGACAAGAAGGAAAATTCGTAACCAGCCGACACTTGAAAGATAGGTTGGAAAAAGAACTCGAAAAAAACTTGGCGTTGCGCGTAGAACAAACAGATTTGGCGGACTCGTTCCGCGTGTTCGGACGAGGCGTTTTGCACTTGTCGGTACTCATCGAAACCATGCGCCGCGAAGGATATGAAATTCAAATCGGGCAACCGCAAGTTATTGTCAAAACCATTGATGGCGTAAAATCTGAACCAGTTGAAGAACTCAACATTGACGTATTGGAAGAACATAGCGGAAAAGTTATCAACGAAGTAACCCAACGCAAAGGGCAAATGTTGGAAATGGTGCCGAAAGGAGACCGCATGATTCTCAAATTTGAAATGCCTTCACGTGGTATCATCGGTTTGCGCTCGCTCATGTTGACCATGTGTCAAGGCGAAATCGTGATGACACACCGATTTATTGGCTTCCAAGAATGGAAAGGCAAAATCGAAGGTCGTCAAAATGGTTCGTTGATTTCTAAGGAAACAGGTACTTCGATTCCGTTTTCTATCAACAATTTGCAAGATAGAGGCGTATTTTTCATCAATGCAGGTGAAAAAATTTACGAAGGACAAGTAGTCGGTGAAAATTCGCGTCAAGGCGATTTGGTTATCAACATTTGTGCAACCAAAAAATTGACAAACATGCGCGCTTCTGGTAGCGATGACAAAGTGAAACTCATTCCACCGCGTCAATTTACATTGGAAGAAGCATTGGAATATATTCAAGGTGACGAATACGTAGAAGTTACGCCACAATCTATCCGATTGCGTAAAATCTATTTGACTGAAAATGCGCGTGATTTGGCGAAAAAACAAATTCGTGGTATGAATATGTCAATGGCATAAAATACGGAAAGATTTATTGAATTGATAAATTTTTTAAAGAAAAAAAACTGCCTTGCGTTCGCGTGAGGCAGTTTTTTTTTGATTTGATTTTATAAAAAAAAGTTTTTAGCGAAAATTCGCTAAAAAGAATATAATTTCCAAAAAAAGACTTATTTTTGCATCGTTTTTCAGACATCATTCAACTTTTTGACTTAAAAAACGTTCAAAAGTTGTTTAGATACTGGGGGGGGGCATTTTTTTTATTTTTTTTAAGAAATTTTAAAATTTTAATAAAAAAAACAAAAGTCTTAAAAACAAAAATGCCCATTTCAAAATATTATTTAAAATACGAAGAAAAAATAAAATCTAATTTCGTAAATTTTGAGATATGAAAATTTTAGTTTGTGTAAGCAAAACGCCTGATACGACGGCGAAAATTAGTTTCAAAGATGGCAACTCTACGTTTGATGGCGCAGGCGTGCAGTTTATTATGAATCCTTACGATGAGTGGTACGCCCTCGTGCGTGCGATTGACCTCGCCAAAGCGACAGGCGGAACCGTCACGCTCATCAATGTCGGCGATGGCGAAAGCGACCAAATCATCAGAAAAGGTTTGGCTCTTGATGCCAACGACGCGGTTCGCATCAATGCGCAGCCGTCGAGTAGTTTTTTTGTCGCCAAACAAATTGCAGATTACGCCAAAGCGCAAAATTTTGATGTCATTTTTACGGGCAAAGAAACCATTGACCACAACGGCTCGGAAGTAGGAGCCATGATTGCGGAATTGTTGGATTTGCCGTTCGTTTCGTATGCCAGCAAACTCGATTTTTCTGGAAATTTGGCGGTCATCGAACGCGACATCGAAGGCGGAATTGAAGTGGTGGAAGTCGAAACCCCGTTTGTCATGTCGGCTGCAAAAGGCTTGGCAGAACAACGGATTCCAAATATGATGGGCATCATGAAAGCTAAATCGAAGCCGCTCGCTATCCTCGAACCAACCGCAGTTGTCGAAAATGTGAAAGTAGAAGCCTTTGAAATGCCAAAACAAAAAGCAGGCGTAAGATATATTGACCCGTCCGACATGGACACGCTCGTGCGCTTGTTGCACGAAGAAGCAAAAGTGATTTAAATCCACTTTTGAATAAATTTTAATAAAAAAAAATTCTAAAATTTCTATAAAATCTCTTGTAAAATGGTTTTAGTTTTTGCAGAAAATACGAAAGGGAATTTCAAAAAAACAGCACTCGAAGTGGTGACTTATGGCGCAAAAACGGCGGCAAGTCTCGGCACGCAGTGCGTTGCGGTCACGATTGGCGCGGTCAACAACGGCGGTCAATTGGGCGAATATGGCGCATCAAAAGTGTTTAACATCGCCCACGAAGGCGGTTTTGATAGCCAAGTTTATACGAAAATGATTGCGGAGACGGCTCAAAAAGTAGGCGCATCGGTAGTCATTTTGGCACATTCTTCTAACGGAAAAGCATTGGCAGGTCGCCTCGCAGTTCGACTCGATGCGGGTTTGGTTTCGGGCGCAAATGCGTTGCCAAATACTGGGGGGGGCGCATTTTCGGTCAGAAAAGGCGTTTTTTCAGGCAAAGCGATAGGCAATTTTGCGATTTCGTCGGCTGCCAAAGTCATTAGCGTCATCGGCAATTCGGTGGCTCCTGAACAAACGGGCGCGGCGGTTTCGGTCGAGTCGTTGTCGGTTTCGGGTGGTGCGTCGCGGGTGCGCGTGCGTTCGGTCAAAACTTCGGAGGGCATTGTGCCGTTGCCAGAGGCAGAACTCGTGGTGTCGGGCGGTCGCGGCTTCAAAGGACCTGAAAATTTTGGAATCATGGAAGAATTGGCGCAAACGATTGGCGCAACAACGGCGTGTTCGCGCCCCGTTGCGGACTCGGATTGGCGACCTCACCACGAGCATGTGGGTCAAACAGGCATCGCAATTCGTCCTAATTTGTACATCGCCATCGGCATTTCGGGTGCGATTCAACATTTGGCGGGCGTTAACAATTCGCGTACCATCGTGGTCATCAACAAAGATGCCGAAGCACCGTTTTTTAAAGCAGCAGATTATGGCGTAGTGGGCGATTTGTTTGAAATTGTGCCGCGCTTGACAGAAGCCTTTAAAAAATTTAAAGCCAATAATTAAGTAAAAAATAAGGTTTTAAGTTATAAAAATCGCCACATTCGGCTGAGTGTGGCGATTTTCTATTTTTATTTTTTTAAAATATCTTTAAAACAATTTTCAAATGCCATCACTTTTTGAGGAAAATGAAATAGAAGAAATTTTATTGACAAAAGGCAAATTATTTTTTGTCAAAAATTTTTTAGAGAAAGAAAAAGCCGATTATTTTTTTGAAAAATTGCAACAAAATATTGATTGGTCGCAAGGCGAAATCAAGATTTTTGGAAAAACGCACGCCGAACCGCGCTTGACGGCTTGGTATGGCGACGAAGGAAAATCCTATCGCTATTCGGGTAAAAACAATGAACCACTGGCTTGGAACGACGACTTGTTGGCACTCAAAAATGCGTTGGAGGCATACCCCCCAGTATCGGACGTTTTTTCGGCGGGTTTCAATTCTGTTTTACTCAATTTCTACCGAAATGGACAAGATTCGATGGGTTGGCACGCCGATGATGAACCCGAATTGGGCAAAAATCCTGTGATTGCATCGCTCAACTTGGGTGCGACGCGCCGTTTTTTGATTCGCTCCAAAACCGATAAATCGGCTCGTTTTTCGTTCGATTTGTCGCATGGTTCGTTGCTTTTGATGGCGGGCGAAATGCAACATCATTGGCAACATGCAGTTCCCAAAACGGCAAAATTGGTTTTGCCACGCATCAATCTCACTTTTCGCCACATTTTTTAAGGAAAAAAGATATCGAAACGTGAAAAAACAATGTACTTTTGCGTTGAGATAGCCCCCCCCAGTATTTTCCAAAAATTATCAATAAAAAAGTTTTTAAGAAATTAAAAAAATAAAAAATATGGCACAATCAGAAACCCTCGCCGCCGAAGCCATGCCAACGGTGGAAACCGCGCAACAGCTCGGTATTTTGCCCGAAGAATTTGAAAAAATCAACGAAATTTTAGGTCGTTCACCCAATTTTACGGAGCTTTCTATTTTTTCAGTGATGTGGTCGGAGCATTGTTCCTATAAAAACTCGATTTTGCAACTCAAAACGTTGCCGCGTTCGGGCGGGCGTTTGCTCGTAGGCGCGGGCGAAGAAAATGCAGGTTTGGTGGACATTGGCGGCGGTTTGGGCTGTGCTTTCAAAATAGAATCGCACAATCACCCTTCGGCAATCGAGCCTTTTCAAGGTGCAGCGACGGGCGTTGGCGGCATTCATCGCGACATTTTTACGATGGGCGCACGACCGATTGCGTCGCTCAATTCGTTGCGATTTGGCAATCCAGACAGTCCGCACATGAAAAATTTGATTCGCGGCGTAGTGGCGGGCATTAGTCATTATGGCAACTGTTTTGGCGTGCCAACGGTGGGCGGCGAAGTGTATTTCAATGATTGTTACAACCACGATATTTTAGTAAATGCCATGTCTGTCGGCATCGTCAAAGTCGGTGAAACGGTTTCTGCTTGTGCCGACGGCGTAGGAAATCCCGTGTTTATTGTCGGTTCGGCGACGGGAAAAGACGGCATTCACGGTGCAACTTTTGCTTCGGCAGACTTGACCGAAGACAGTGCGGCAGATTTGCCCGCCGTCCAAGTTGGCGACCCATTTCAGGAAAAATTGCTACTCGAAGCCAGTCTTGAAGCCATCAAAACGGGCGCAATCGTAGGCATGCAAGACATGGGCGCGGCGGGAATTACCTGTTCGACCAGCGAAATGTCTGCAAAATCAGGAACGGGCATGCGTATTGATTTGACAAAAGTGCCGACCCGACAAAGCGACATGAAAGCGTGGGAAATCCTGTTGTCAGAAAGCCAAGAACGGATGTTGATTGTGGCGAAAAAAGGAGAAGAAGACAAATTACAAGTCGTTTTTGATAAATGGGATTTGGAATGTGTTGAAATTGGCGAAGTCACGGACACGGGGCGTTTGCAATATTTTTATCACGACGAGTTGGTGGCGGACGTTCCTGCCGAACCCCTCGTGTTGGGCGGCGGCGCGCCCGTGTATGTGCGCGAAACTGCCACCCCCCAGTATTTCGAGCAAATAAAAGATTTTAATCAAGCAAAAATTATTTTGCCGATGGATTTTGTCGCTACCGCAAAAAAAATGTGGAAATCGCCAAATCTTGCATCTAAACGTTGGGTGCATCAGCAATACGATTCGATGATTCAGACGGGAACCATGACCACCAATCGCCCGTCCGATGCCGCCGTCGTGCGCGTGAAAGGAACGAAAAAAGCATTGGCAATGACCACCGATTGCAATTCGACCTACGTTTTTGCCGACCCCTACAAAGGCGCGATGATGGCAGTTGCCGAAGCCGCTCGAAATATCGTTTGTGCAGGCGGCGAACCCGTTGCCATCACGAATTGCTTGAATTTTGGAAATCCATACAATCCAGAAGTTTATTATCAGTTTACAGAAGTGATTCGGGGCATGGGCGAGGCTTGCCGCGCTTTTGAAACACCCGTTACAGGCGGAAACGTATCGTTTTATAATCAATATCAAAAAAATGGCGTTACCGTTCCCGTCTATCCAACGCCGACGATTGGCATGTTGGGCATTTTGGACGATGCAGACCACATGATGACCCTCGATTTTAAAAGGGAAGGCGACGTGATTTATCAAATCGGCGAAACCCAAAACGATTTAGGAAGCTGCGAATATATCCGTTTTGTGCATGGAATTGAGTTTTCAAATGCACCTTATTTTGATTTGAAAGAAGAATTAAGTGTCCAAAAATTAATCAAAAAGTTGATTAAAAAACGCTTGTTGTCCAGTTGTCACGACATTTCGGAAGGTGGTTTGTTTGCCACTTTGCTCGAATCGGCGATGGTGCGCGGCTTGGGTTTTGATATTTTGACGGAACCGAACTTGCGCAAAGACGCATTTTTGTTTGGCGAATCGCAAAGTCGTATTTTGGTTTCGGTGGATTCGGAAAATGTGTCAGAGTTTGAAAATTTGATGAACAAACAGAAAATTCCGTATTTTTGTCTCGGTTCTGTTACAACGGGCGAGTTGCAAATTGACAACGAAATTTTTGGCAACATCGAATCATGGCGAAAAAATTATGAAAATGTTTTGCCCGAAAAAATGAATTAATTTCTTAATTTTTTTCAAAAAATAGCCCCCCCCCAGTATATTTGGCTAAAAACAGCATAAAATTCTTTAAAACGATAAAAATAGTAGCAATGAAAAAAATATTTATTGGCATTTTGACGTTGGTTGTGTTGGCAAGTTGTAATAAAAAAGTAGTTCAACCGACAACGACCGCCACACCGCCTAAAAAAACAACACCTAAACCCGTTGGAAAGGAAGGCGACCAGTTTGAACCCGTACCCGACGCAGCCGCAACGGTGCAACTCACGTTTGCAAGAGGCGCATGTTATGGAAAATGTCCGCAATATAAAGTCACCTTGTTGACCAACGGTTGGGCAACTTATGAAGGTGTGGCGAATACGCCGCGTGTAGGCAAGTTTCGGGCGCGTGTGAGCGAAGAATTGTGGGCAAAAATAGAAAAACGTGCCAATGAAATTCAATTTTTTAGCTTAAAACCAAAATATCCTGCGGAAAGTTGGGGTTATATTGCCGATGCACCGACGACGACAACGGTTATCCGAATCGGCAGTCAAAATCATCAAATCGAAGACAACAACGATGCGCCCGTTTCATTGATAGAATTTGAAAAATTTTTAGAACAAAATTTTGAAACACTTTCTTGGAAAATAGAAAAATAAAATGAGGAAAAAATCTTTTTGGGGTTATCTTATTTTGTCCGTTTGGGTCATGTCGTGGGGCTGTCGCGCCCAAAAAAGTGGCGTAGAAATGTCGTATCAACGCATTTTTGAAATCCCTTCGGGCTTGTCGGCGATTGCGACACATCATATTGTTTTCAATGATGTGGCTCCCGACACGGCTATTTTTTTCAATCAAGTCAGCATTTCGAGTGCCGATGTGGTGGCAATCGAGCCGCGTGCGATGCAAATTCAAGCCATGTTTCCCGGAAGCGGCGGTTTGGGTTTTATCCGACAAATCGAAGTCAGCATGAGCGCACCCGACGCGCCGTCGTTGGGAACAAAAATCCTCTATTTTCGCGACGATGTGCCGTTAAACACAGGCGACCGCATTGATTTAGTTGCCAACAATGCCGATGTAAAACATCTATTGTTGCAAAAAAGATTTAAAATTGACATCAAATTTCAAACCCGCGAAACGTCTCAAAACAACATTGATGCGCGTTTCGACTGGACATTTTTTGCTCGAACGGAATAAAAAAAAATATAAAACCTCAAAAAAGGCTACCCCCCAGTATAAATCTCCCCCAAGAAAGGAAGAAACGTGTTTTAGCCGTTTTTTCCTTTTTTTTATACAACAAATTCGCCTTTTGACTGTTCTGTTTTTATTGAAAAAAGTAAATATTTTAGATTTTATCATAAAAAAAATAGTTCAGTCAATGCAACCACACGTTTTAGAAGTCGAAACCAAATTATACAGCTCGCTCGAAGAAGTGTTTGAATTTTTCAGCAAAGCCGAAAATTTGAACGAAGTAACGCCCAAAGATTTGAGTTTTTCGTTTCTCACGCCCACGCCTATCAAAATGCACGTTGGTACGGTGATAGATTATCAAATTAAATTATTTGGCATTCCATTCGGTTGGCGCACGCTGATTTCAGATTGGGAGCCGCCCTATCGTTTTGTTGACCAACAACTCAAAGGTCCGTATCGTTTTTGGCATCACGAACACACGTTTGAGCAGCGCGACGGCTATGTTTTGATGCGCGACCGCGTCAGTTTCCTTTCGCCGGGCGGTTTTTTAGAAGGTTTTTTCAACTGGCTTTTCGTAGAAAGACAAGTAAAAAAGATTTTTGCCTATCGAACCGAATGTTTTGAAGCGCGTTTTGGAAAACCAAAAGCATAAAAAAAACGCTTTCTAACAAAAAAAACGAATCAAAACAATACGGCGGATTTGATAATTCGATTAACTTTGTCGGCTAAAAAAATTACTTTTTAGCCGATAAAATCAATTAAAAAATCTACAATATGGCAGTCGTAAAAATTGAAGATTCTTGGAAAAACGTCTTGTCTGACACCTTCGAGCAACCGTATTTCGACGTGCTGGTCACGTATTTGCGCACCGCAAAATCAGAAGGAAAAGTCATCTATCCGCCTGGAAGTCTAATTTTTAATGCCTTTACGCAAACCCCTTTCGACGACGTAAAAGTGCTGATTTTGGGTCAAGACCCTTATCACAATCCCAACGAAGCGATGGGTTTGTCGTTTTCTGTTCCCAAATCGGTGCGCGTTCCGCCATCTCTCAAAAATATTTATAAAGAACTTGGCAACGACCTCCAAATTGCCGCGCCCGCGCATGGCGACCTCACGGATTGGGCAAAACAAGGCGTTTTTCTGCTCAATGCCATGTTGACGGTCGAGGCGGGCAAGGCAGGTTCGCATCAAAATATTGGTTGGCAACACTTCACCGATGCCGTGATTCGCAAGGTTTCGGAAGAAAAACAAGGCGTTGTTTTCATGTTGTGGGGCAATTTTGCAAAAAAGAAAAAAGATTTAATTGATGCTTCTAAACATTTGATTTTAGAGGCGGCGCATCCATCGCCTTTGGCAGGCGGCGCGTTTTTTGATTGTCAACATTTTTCAAAAGCCAACGAATATTTGTCCCAAAATGGAAAAACGCCCATTGATTGGAATATTTACTAACAAAAAATAGAATTTTTTCAGAAAAAATGTCAACAACTCAACTCAATCGGCAAGTTCGCCTCATCAAAAGACCTGTCGGCGTACCGCAGGCAACAGATTTTGAAATCACGACCGAACCAATCCCCGAAATACTGGGGGGGGGCGATGTCGTCGTCAAAAACGAATATATTTCGCTCGACCCAGCCATGCGCGGTTGGATGAATGTCGGAAAATCATATATCGAACCTGTCAATTTGGGCGATGTCATGCGGGCGGGCGGCGTTGGTCGTGTGGTGGCTTCGTCGAACGAAAAATTTTTGGTTGGTGATTTCGTGGGCGGCATGTTGGGCGTTCAGGATTTTGCGGTGGTCGCGGGCGGCAAGGGCATTCGCAAAATTGATGCTTCCATCGCGCCGCTTTCCTATCATCTCGGCACGTTGGGCATGACGGGGATGACGGCATATTTTGGTTTGTTTGATGTCGGCGAACCCAAAGCTGGCGATGTGGTCGTGGTTTCGGGCGCGGCGGGCGCGGTCGGAACGGTGGTTGGGCAATTGGCAAAATTGCATGGTTGCACCGTCATCGGCATCGCAGGCGGCGAAGATAAATGTAATTTTTTGACCGAACAACTCGGTTTTGATGCTGCGATTGACCATCGAAAAGGCAACGTTCGGAGTGCATTGCGCCGCGCTGCACCCGAAGGGATAGATGTATATTTTGATAATGTGGGCGGCGATACATTGGATACGGCATTGTCCATGTTGCGTCCGCGTGCGCGAGTGGCGATTTGCGGCGCAGTGTCGCAATACAATTCGACAACTGGCGTTGCGGGACCTAAAAATTACCTTTCCCTCCTTGTAAATCGTGCAAAAATGGAGGGTTTTGTCGTTTTTGACTACGCGCCACGCTATGGCGAAGCCATCGAAAAAATGGGAAAATGGTTGAAAGAAGGCAAAATGAAACACCTCGAACACATCGTAGAAGGCGAAGTAACCGATTTTTTGCCCACTTTGCTCACCTTGTTTGAAGGCGATAAATTAGGAAAATTAGTGTTGAAACTCAAATAAAAAAAGTATCAAAAAAAAGTCATCAAATTATTTTTTAAAATAGTTTGATGACTTTTTTTTGTTTATTATTTCTATACTTTTTTTAAATCCATTCTTGTTCCAAGACGGTTTGAGCGACGATTAAATCGCCTGTGTGTTTGGTGTTTTTGGGTTCAAAAAGTAGCAACCAAACTTCTTCGTCGCCTGTGCGCGGGCGATGTTCTACGCCTTTTGGAACCACCAAAATTTCGCCCGCTTTCGTGTAAGTGGTTTTGTCGCGAAAATCCATGATGAAAGTGCCTTTCAAAATGTGAAACAATTCGTCTTCGTCGTCGTGATGATGCCAGACGAGTTCGCCTTTGGCTTTCACCAATTTTACGTATTGTCCGTTGAGTTCTGCCACAATTTTGGGCGACCAATATTCATTGATTTTGGCAAATTTTTCAGCCAAATTTAATTCTGCTATCATTTTTTTTTATTTTTTAAACGAAAAATCTATTTGACGAGTTGCGCGAGCGTTCAAAATTTTTTCACCCTCAAAAATAGCCCCCCCCCAGTATAAGTCCCCCCTCAATCCCCCCGAAGGAGGGAAGTTGGCGTTTTTTAGAAAAAAAACAGCATCTTTGCACAAAATTTTCAAAAATATGTATCGTTTTCTTCGTCCTATTTTTTTTCAATTTTCGCCTGAAACGGCGCATCATTTGGCGATGCAATGTTTTCGGATTGGCTTGAAAATTCCATTTTTCAACCGTTTTTTGAAGCAACAATTTACGCTCGAAAACGAAAAATTGACGCGCTCGGTGTTGGGTCTCACCTTTCGCAATCCCGTTGGTTTGGCGGCTGGATTTGACAAAGACGGCAAATATTTAGACATTTTGCCTGATTTGGGCTTTGGTTTTGTCGAGTTGGGGACGGTCACGCCGCGCCCGCAAGACGGAAATCCGCTGCCTCGTTTGTTCCGTTTGCCTGCCGACCGTGCGCTCATCAATCGAATGGGTTTCAACAATGCGGGCGTTCATGCGCTTGCCGAACGGTTGCGCCAAAATTTGCCCGTCGAATGGACAACGCATCAAAAAAATAAAAACTTTATTATTGGTGGAAATATTGGAAAAAATAAAGATACGCCCAACGACCGCGCCACCGAAGATTATGCGTATTGTTTTGAAGCATTATTTCCGTTGGTGGATTATTTTGTGGTCAATGTTTCGTCGCCCAATACGCCCAATTTACGCGATTTACAGGAAAAAGAGCCTTTGACAAATTTGTTAAAACAATTACAAATTTTAAATAAAAATAAAAAAAATCCAAAACCGATTTTACTGAAAATCGCCCCAGACCTCACGGACGGACAATTAGACGATATTTTAGACATCATTTCGACGACCGAACTCGACGGCATCGTTGCCACCAACACTACGCTCGACCGCTCCAATATCGAACCGCACACGCACGCTGCTGTCGGCGCAGGCGGTTTGAGCGGCGCACCGCTTCGGCAACGCGCTACGTCGGTAATTCGTTACCTTCGCACGCACGCACGCGACCCCAAAATGGTCATCATTGGCGTTGGCGGCATCGAAACACCCGAAGATGCGCTTGAAAAACTCGCCGCAGGAGCCAATCTTATCCAAATTTATTCAGGATTGATTTACGCAGGACCCGAATTAATCAAAAAAATTTGCAAAAAAATAGTAGAAAATGGATAGCTTTCGCCAACGGTTGTAGCGCATTGATGCAATTTTTGCAAATGCCCGTTGCCGAAAAATTCATGTTTTTGAGTTCAAAACCTTCGGGCAAATTGATGGTCGGAAAGGAAATGGCATCGAGACAATACACACTCAAACACGTCGTGCAATTGAAATGTAGATGCTCGTCGTGGTGCGCGTGGGTGCTGCAATGCGCATCGCAAATGGCAAATTTTGGCGTTCCTTCCACATCAAAAACGCGATGTACCAAGCCTTTTTCCTCCAAATCCCGCAAAACGCGATAGATGGTGACGCGATTTTCGCGATTTCCGAAGGCAATTTCGAGTTCGGGTTTTGAGCGAGCGGACTGACTGGCTGCCAACAATTCCAACACCGCCACCCGAATGGGCGTGCGTTTCAAACCCGATTTTCGCAGCAAATCAATCCAATTTTGCTCTTTATTCATAAATATTTCTTTAAAAAAATGATGTTGCAAATGTAACACTTTTTGAGAATTTAAAATCAAAAAAAAATGATACCCCCCAGTATCCAACCATTTCTGAAAGGAATTGTTAGACTTATTCCATTGAAAAAAAACATAATTTGGTCTAAAAAAGGGTTATATACTGGGGGGGGGCGTTTTTCAGTTGTCGAAGCCGTGCAACCCCCAAAAAAAGGTCGTATCTTTGTAAAAATATTTTATATTTGAATCAACGTTTTGTTTTCAAAAAAATAACGTTTAATTGGCAGAAAGAAAAATGAAAAAAATAAATTTCTACTTAACATTTTCCCTGATTTTTTTCACAAACGCGCTTGTTTTTGCTCAAAAACAAAGCAATAAGTTGATAATTGAAGGCATTGTTGCGGATAGTTTGGGCGTTGCGCTTGACGGCGCGGGTGCGTTTTTGGTGCGCGATTCGAGCGTAATTGCGCTTCAACAAACCAATTCCAAAGGCGTTTTTCGTTTTGAAACCACGATGCAACCCATCACGTTGCGCCTCACGTACGTGGGCATGGAAACTTACGAAGCCGCGCTCACGCCACCGCTTACGGGCAACGAAATCAAGGTCGGAGTCATTCGTCTTCGGTCGGTCGAACTCGAAGGCGTGACGGTAAAAGCCGATAAAATTCCGATTAAAATCAACAAAGATACCATCGAATTTAACGCCACTGCGTTCAAAACAGAACCCAACGCGGCAGCCGAAGATTTGGTCAAAAAACTGCCGGGCGTTGAAATAGACAAAAGCGGCAACGTGACGGCGCAAGGCGAGCGCGTCCAAAAAGTGCGCGTCAATGGCAAAGAATTTTTCGGTTCGGACCCTAAAATGGCGTTGCAAAATATCCCTGCCGATGCGATAGATAAAGTAAAAGTATATGATAAAAAATCTGATGCGAGCGAATTTTCAGGCGTTGACGACGGCTCGCGGGAGCGAACGATTGATTTGACACTAAAAGCCGACCGTTCCAACGGTAAATTTGGCAATTTCACCATCGGCGGCGGCGTGGACAACGATAAAAATTTGCGTTACTCGAACAAAGGCGCATTCAATTCTTTTGCGCCCAAACGCCAATTGTCGTTTGTTGGGCAAGGGAATAACGTAAATCGACAAGGATTTTCTTTCAATGAGTATTCAAATTTTTCAAGCGTTGGCAATAGCGGCGGCGGCGGACAAGGCGGCGGCGGTGGCGGCATGCGCACGATGATGCGCGAAGGAAATGACGGCGGATTGCCAATTGATTTTGGCGCGTCAACGGGTTACACGACCACGTGGGCTTCGGGTTTGAATTTTAATTCGGATTTTTCGCCCACCCAAAATAGAAAATCGGAGCTAAATGGAGCCTATTTTTTCAATTTTACGGATAAAAATACGGTTACGAAAACCAACCGTCAAAACTTTTTGCAAACGGGTGATTTTGCATCGTTCAGCAGTGCCGATGCACGCACCAAGAACTGGAATCATCGCGGCAATTTTGCATTCGACCAATATATTGATTCTTTGCATTCGTTTAAATGGACGGGTAATTTCAACAAAACGGATAACAATAATTTGAATGACAACATCAATCAAAATTTCCGAAAAAATATAAATCCCGACGCGCTTCAAAACGCCAACGTTCGAGATGCGGCGACTACTGGGGGGGGCTATAATTTCAGCACTTCGTTGTTGATGCGCAAAAAATTTATACGTCGCGGACGCACGCTGACCGCTACGGCTACGGTTTCAAAAAACAACAGCGACAATCAGACCAATGTGAGTGCCATTAACAATTATTATTTTCCATCGCAGCGCACCGATTCGTTGCAACAAGACGACCGACGGGTCAACGAACGCATTGTTTTAAATGGCAATGTGTCTTACACAGAACCGTTGTCAAAAAAAGAATTTTTGGAAATTAATTATTCCTATCAAGACATTGCTTCCGACGCGCAACGGCTGTTGTACGAAACGCGCAACAGCGTGACGACGCTCAACACGCGCTTGAGCAACAATTTTCAGAATAGTTTTTTGTATCATAAAAGTGGTTTGACGTATCGTTACAACGACAAATCGGTTACTTTTTCGACGGGCGTTCAATATCAAGGCTCTACTTTGAAAAGCTACAACGCTACGCGAGACACCAATTTGAGGGCAGGTTTTGACAATTTTATCCCCAATTTGCGGGCGCAAATCAATCCGAAAATTGGACAAAATTTTGTCCTCGAATACAATGCAAGCGTCAACGAACCCAGCATTACGCAGTTGCAACCGATTGTGGACAATACCGACCCGCTCAATGTTTCGGAAGGCAATCCCAATTTGATACCCGAATATTCGCACAACATTCGCCTGCGTGCCAATCAATTTAACATGGGAACGACGGCGGGTTTCTTTTCTTTTGGCAACATTCGATTTGTGAAAAATCGGATTGTGACGGCTCAATACATTGACGACCGCCTAATTCGCCGTTCCAAGCCTGTCAATATTTTAAATGGCGGCTTCGATGCTTCGGCGCAATTTAATTATTCGATGCCTTTGGATTCGGCACGAAAATATCGTATTTCGTTTGGTCCTTCGGGAAGTTATGGCAGAACCAAAAACCTCATCAACGATATTGAAAACAATACCGACCGCTACACGGCGGCAATTCGATTGAATTTTGACCAACGGCGCGGCGAAAAATTTACGTGGGGCGTGAACACTTCGTTGCAATATAATTTGACAACATACGACTTGCAATCCAGTTTTAATCAAGCATTTTATAGCAATAATATTTCAACGGATTTTGAATATAAGATGACCAAAGCGTTGTCCGTTCGTTCTGATTTGAATTATGCTTTTTGGCGCGGCGGTGGTTTTGACCGCGATATTCCGTTGTGGAATGCTTCGGTTTCGTATCAATTTTTGAAAAATAATCGTGGAGAATTGCGTTTGGCGGCAGTGGATTTGTTGAACCAAAACGTCGGCATTTCTCGAACGGCAGACGTAAATTATATTCAAAATCAGCAAGTCACTTCGTTGGGTCGCCATGTTTTGTTGACCTTTACCTACGCCGTTCGCCCGTTGGGACGCGGAAACGGTATGCCCGAAGGCGGCGGCATGCGCATGATGCGCTTCGGCGGATAAAAATATAAAAAAAAACGCCCCCCCCAGTATAAATCACTCAAAAAGCCGTTTCACGCACTTGTGAAACGGCTTTTTGAATATTGGAAAGTATTTTTTAGAAAATTAATATAAATTTCCGTTTAATACTTCACGAGAAATGACGATTTTTTGTACTTCTGATGTGCCTTCGTAGATTTGCGTGATTTTGGCATCGCGCATCAACCTTTCTACGTGATATTCTTTCACAAAACCATATCCGCCGTGAATTTGCACCGCCTCTACGGTGTGTCGCATGGCTACGTCAGAGGCAAACAATTTTGCCATGGCTGCGGCTTTCAGATAATCTTTTCCTTCATCTTTGAGCTGCGCGGCTTTGTAAACCAATAAGCGAGCGGCTTCGATTTCGGTTGCCATATCCGCCAATTTGAAGGCAATGGCTTGGTGATTGCCGATGGTTTTGCCAAAAGCTTTGCGCTCGTTGGCATAAGCCACCGCCAATTCGTAGGCTCCTGCGGCAATGCCCAACGCTTGCGCCGCAATGCCAATGCGTCCGCCTGACAACACTTTCATCGCAAATTTGAACCCGAAACCGTCTGCACCGATGCGATTTTCTTTCGGAACTTTCACATCGTTGTACATGATGGTGTGCGTATCGCTGGCTCTGATGCCCAATTTGTCTTCTTTTGCGCCAATGGTTACGCCCGCCCAATCGGTTTCGACAATCAAGCAATTGATGCCTCGATGCCCCAATTCGCGGTTGGTTTGCGCCATCACGAGGTGTACACGCGAGGTTCCGCCGTTCGTAATCCAGTTTTTGGTTCCGTTGAGCAAATAATGGTCGCCCATGTCAATGGCTTCGGTCACTTGGCTGGTGGCATCGCTGCCCGCTTCGGGTTCTGAAAGGCAAAATGCGCCTACCCATTCACCAGATGCTAATTTTTTTAAATATTTTTCTTTCTGATAATCACTTCCATACGTTTCGAGACCTGCGCAAACCAACGAATTGTTGACCGACATGATGACCGAACAAGAGGAATCAATTTTTGAAATTTCTTCGATGGCGATGGCATAGCTGACTGCGTCCATGCCGCCGCCGTTATATTTTTCGGCGGTCATCATGCCCATGAAACCGAGTTCTGCCATTTGGCGAACTTGTTCGGTCGGGTATTTCATGTCGCGGTCGCGGTCTATGACACCAGCTTTGAGTTCGTTTTGCGTAAAGTTTCGCGCAGCTTCGCGCACAGCGATGTGCTGTTCGGAGAGTTCAAAATTCATAAACAATTTAAACTTTTTATAATTATAATTTTATTATGGTATGTAAATAAAAATGCGCCGCAAAGATAGTGCTTTTTCGTTAATTGAGTGTCAAAAAATGCCGTTTATACTGGGGGGGGATATTTTTTACAAGAAAAACGTTTTGGAAATAAAAAATTTTTTTTTCTTTAATTTGTATTTCATCTTATTTTTCTATAAAAAAAAATTA
>JBJOPA010000202.1:0-2967 GCA_046051005.1 Bacteroidota bacterium | reverse complement strand
CGAAAGGAAGAGGCGGTTATTTGCAATGGTACAACATTGGTTGGGAAAAAGATTACGATTTTTTGATAGGTGGAAAAGCGTTGGAATTGGACAAAATCTATCACATCATCACGAGTGGTTTTTTGTTTTCGGGCGCGGAATCGAATCTTGATTTTTTCAATGAAAAAAATCCTTATGTTTCCAACGTTTCAAAACCCGACCCAAAAGACAAAACCGATTTGAGAAACGACATCAGACAAGCCGTGATTCAATATTATAAAAAATAGACATCGCCTCGCGTGTATTGCGTACACGTGAGGCGATGTCGCTTTTGAGTTCGAGCTATACGGAAAATTCTACGCACTCAACAATAACTCGGCGGGAATGTGGAGTTTTTGATGCAAAAGCCGAATTTGCGCAAGCGATAATTTTCTTTTGCCACTATAAATTTCCGAAACTCGATTTGCGCCCAAAAGCAGGTTGAGGTCTTTGCGCGTCCAATTGAGTTGTTCCAACGCCTGGTCAAGTATCTCGACAAGGGAAAGTGTCCGATTTTGAAACGTAAAATGCTTTGTTTCATACGCCTCCGCTAAAGTAACCAGCGCGTCGAGATACGCCAATTTGGTGGTTTCGTCCACAAATTGGACTTGATTGTCCATGATTTGCTCAATTTCAGCACAAGTTTGTTCATAATCGGCAGTTGTGACAATCGGTCGAATCCATTTTATATTTTCCATATTTTCATTTTTTAAATATTTTTTATATCTTCGATTAAATCGTATGCTTTATGCGTTCCTATAAATCGGACAAAGCACAATTGCGCTTTTTCGTGAAATTCAAATTTGGCGATTAATCGATATTTATTCTTTGCGATATTAAAAACAATTCGATTATTTCCGACATAATCCGCTCCTTTAAACGCACTGGTTAGGGACTGGGGCGTATAAAAATCGTTATTTTTGACGACGTTATACCAAAAAACTAGGGGTATTTCGGCATCTGGATACATTTCTATAAAATCCTGCAATCGCCGTTTGGTAATGATTCTCATAGCAAAAAAATAAAACGCTTTAAATTTAGGCTCAAAGTTACGCACTTTTTCCCAAATTGGGATTTTTTTCAAAAAAAATAAACTCGAATACTGGGGGGGCATATTTTACCCTAACAAAAAGTTTCCGCCCTCGCGTGTACGTGTACACACGAGGGCGGAAACTTTTTGTTGTTTGGGCGGCGATGTGCTGCTGCGCTACACATCTACGCCAAGTCTCAATCCACGATGAATTGGGGGCGCACTCTGACAGCTAATTTTCACAATTCATTGATAAACAATTGTTTGTGAAGTTTTTTCTGTAAACGCATTTTATTATGTTAAGTTTTTTAAGCAATTTTAACACTTTTTTACCCCCTTTTTGGAAATTTTGACTTTTCTGAACCCGTCGGTCAACCTCAATCCACGATAGCAATTCGGCATAGTTGACCATAAAATGCACCCCAAACTCATCAATCAAATGACTTGCAAAAATAAAGTTTTTTTTCTAACGTAGAGTATTTTTTATTTGTTTTTGATGCTTTTTTTTAATTCTCGTTCGATAAATTTTGCTTCATTTTCAACGATACTTCGTAGAGACCAATCGCCAACGAACACGCCACATTCATCGAAAAACCCATGCCGTGCATCGGAATATGAACGCTGCCGTCCACCGCTGCCAATGCCGCCGCCGAAACGCCATCAAATTCCGCACCGACTAAAATGGCAACTTTTGGATAGTTTTGAAACGGAATTTTTGAAATATCTTCGCTCAAATTTGTAATTTCTAACGCAAAAACCTTGAAGCCTTCGGCTTGTAAATGCTGAATGCAATCTACCACATTTTCAAAATATTGGAACGGAACGTGGCGGTCGGTTGCGCGTGCGGTGCGCGAAATCATTTTATTAGGCGGCGTAGGCGAAGTGCCACAAATCATGACTTTTTCAACGCCAAGCGCGTCCGACAATCGAAACATCATGCCGACGTTCATGCGGTCTTCGACGTTGTCCAGAACGATTCGCAAGGGTAATTTTAAATATTTTTGCGATTTGTCTTCAAAATTTAATTGACGATTTTCCATTTTTTTAAATATAAAACAACAATAAAAGCAATCCACTCAACATAATAATTTTCGCAAACGCGCTCAACCGCGTGAAATCTGCTTTTTCTTTTGCTTGAAACAACCTGAAAAAAGCCCAAAACCAAGGCAAAACAATCAGAAAAATGAACAAAATGGGTTGCCAAACTTGCTGCGCCAGCAATTGCAATCGCACGAAACGATACGCATATAATAAAAACAAAATACCTGATGCAAATGCGACCCATTTTGCCGCCGTTTTTCCCAAGACGATGGGCAGCGTTCGGCAAGTTTGCGCGTCGCCGTCCATGTCTTCCATGTCTTTCACGATTTCTCGAAACAAGGTCGAAAAGAAGGCAAAACAGCTATAACCCAAAAATAATTCCACCATTTTTACTGATTTTTCGGCTTCTAAAATCGAAAAATTTTGTGCCGAAAAATTAAAAATCCCCCAAGTTTGAAACGAAACCCAACCATATTTTCGCTCAAACAACAAAATGATAAACGCCGTAAATGCGCAAAAAAAACCAATCAAGATGTTGCCAATTAAGAATTGTTTTTTCCACCATTTCGAGTAAACATATAATAAAAAAATGCAAATCGAATAAATGAAAATTGGAGAAAAATCTTCTATCAAAAATCCACAAAAAATAGATGTTAAAAAGCCAAAAATGACTACCCCCCAGTATAAACGCCATGAAATCGCCTTTGAAATGCCTTTTCCGACCACCATTTTTTGTGGTTTATTGATTACATCTATTTCATAATCTTCGATGTCGTTGATGATGTAGCCAGCCGCAGCCGCGCAAATCGTCCAAAGCATTAACAAAAAAAATGCAAGCGGCGACAAACTCGGCAACCGCCGCAAACTCGCCAAACAGG
>JBJOPA010000201.1:0-4546 GCA_046051005.1 Bacteroidota bacterium | reverse complement strand
TGTGGTCAGAATGGACAGAAAAACGGCAGAATTGAATGGTTTTGAAATCACGAAAGTCGTCAACAGTCCCGACCCTGCGCGCAATGGACGCTTGCGAGAAATGGTGTATGTGAAAGCTCCGTTGACCAACGTTCCGTTCTACAAAAACAATGAATTGGATTATTCTAAGTTCATCAAACCGATTACGGGAGAAGATTTCTCGAAAAAAGCGATGCCGTTTATTTTCGTTTTGATGGTTATTTTGGTCGTCACGGCGGTGTCGAATGCGGCAAATTTGACCGATGGAATTGATGGATTGGCGGCGGGAACTTCCGCCATCATCGCCATTCCGTTGTTGATTTTTGCTTACGCGGCGGGCAATACATTTTTTGCAGATTATTTGAAAATTTTATACGTTCCCGAATCAAGTGAATTGGTGATATTTGCGGCGTGTTTTTTGGCGGCGTGCATCGGTTTTTTGTGGTACAATGCTTTTCCTGCGCAAGTTTTTATGGGCGATACGGGCAGTTTGACGTTGGGTTCCATCATTGCGGTGATGGCACTTTTGGTACGCAAAGAGTTGTTGATTCCTGTTTTATGTGGCATTTTTTTAGCGGAAAATTTGTCTGTAATGATTCAAGTGTCTTATTTTAAATATACAAAAAAGAAATATGGTGAAGGGCGGCGCATCTTTTTGATGTCCCCGTTGCATCATCATTTTCAAAGAAAAGGGATTCCAGAAGCAAAATTGGTGACTCGATTTTGGATTGTGGGTGTCATTTTAGCAGTTTTGGCGTTGGTGACGCTTAAAATTCGATAAAAAAAAGACTTTTTTCAGCATAAAAAATTGACGACGTGACTTAACCATTGCGCCGTCAATTTTTATGGCTAAAATTCTATAAAAACGGAAAATATAATGTCGCAAAAAATTGCACATGTTGCCCTCGTGGTGCGAGATTATGACGAGGCGATTGATTTTTATGTCCATAAATTAGGTTTTGAATTGTTGGAAGATACGCCGCTTTCGGACACCAAACGTTGGGTTTTGGTGGCTCCAAAAGAGACCACTGGCACGGCATTGTTGTTGGCAAAAGCAGTCGGCGATGCGCAGATTTCGAGCATCGGCAACCAAACGGGTGGACGTGTTTTTTTGTTTTTATACACCGAAAGTTTTTGGCAAGATTATGAACGAATGAATCGGCAAGGCGTTATCTTTGTGCGACCGCCCGTCGAGGAATTGTACGGCACGGTGGCAGTTTTCGAGGATTTATATGGCAATCAATGGGATTTGCTGCAACGTAGTGAAAGTATCAAAAATACGTCAAAAATATAAAAAAAGTGTTATTTCCTAGCAAATATACTGGGGGGGGGCTATTTTTTGTCAATTTTTAGCTTCACGGAATGTTGATTCAACTAATTTTTTTTAATAACAAAACCATCAATTTCTGCGCATGCAAAGCTGGATTCCTGTCCCACCTAATAGCGATTTTACGATTCACAATTTGCCATTTGGCGTTTTTACGGAAGTCGGAAGGCGTGCGCCGCGCATTGGCGTAGCCATTGGTAACGATATTTTTGACCTCAAACGAGCGTCTGATATGGGACTTTTACACGATGCGAAAATTCCTCGTTCTGTTTTGGTTGCCGAAAATCTCAATCCGCTCATTGCGGAGGGGCGACCCGCTTGGCGAAGGTTGCGCGCCACGTTGCAACGCCTTTTTCAACTTGACCAAATTACGTTTGCAGAGCATCAAACGGTCAAAAAATGCCTTGTTAAACAGAAAAATGCGACCATGCACTTGCCAATTTCGATTGGTGATTATACCGATTTTTACAGCTCGGAAGCCCATGCGACCAATGTGGGCAAAATGTTTCGCGACCCTGCGAATGCGTTGTTGCCGAACTGGAAACATTTGCCCGTCGCCTATCACGGTCGTGCGAGTTCGATTCGGGTGAGTGGAACCGATTTTCACCGTCCGAAAGGTCAAATTCGACCGAATGATGCCGAACCACCGCAATTTTCGCCGACACGAAGCCTCGATTTTGAGTTAGAAATGGCGTTTATCGTAGGCAAAAATACCGATGGCGAACCAATTTCAACTGCCGATGCTGCCGAACATATTTTTGGTTTTGTAATATTTAATGACTGGTCGGCACGCGACATTCAACGTTGGGAATACGTGCCATTGGGTCCGTTTTTGGCAAAAAACTTTTTTTCTTCGATGTCTGCATGGGTCGTTACGCTCGATGCGCTCGAACCTTTCCGCGTCGAGGGTGTAAAACAAGACCCCGAACCGATGGATTATTTGAAATTTGAAGGCAAAGAATATTTTGATGTCCAGTTACAAGTGGACATTTTAACCGAAAAAAAGGTTAAAACTACGATTTCAAATTCAAATTTCAAATATTTGTATTGGAATGCAGCGCAGCAACTGGCGCATCACAGCGTCAACGGTTGCCCCATGCGCGTGGGTGACGTGTTGGCTTCGGGTACGATTTCGGGCGAAGAACCGACCAGTTTTGGCTCGATGCTCGAATTGACGTGGGGTGGAAAGCAACCGATTGCGCTCAATGACGGCACAGAACGCAAATTTATTCAAGACGGCGACACCGTTGTGATGTCTGCTTATGCCGAGCGCGACGGCATTCGGGTTGGTTTTGGCAGCGTCAAAAACAAAGTATTGCCTGCAAAATAGATTTTTCCCCAAATAAAATTTAAATTATAACGCATGGAAGGACGTATTCTTTGGCAACCGACGCGGCAAGATATTCAAAATGCAAATTTGACGCGCTACATGGATTGGCTGAAAACCCAACACGGTTGGCATTTTGAAAATTATGACGACCTTTGGAATTGGTCGGTAAATGACATTGAAATATTTTGGAAAACGATTTGGGATTATTTTGAGGTCATCAACGACCAAAAAGTGGGCGATATACTGGGGGGTAGCCTTTCCGAAGGCGCGCTGCCATTTGGCGGGCGTTGGTTTGCCGAAACGCGCATCAACTATGCCGAACATATTTTTCGCAATGAAACCGATGCCTTTCCCGCGCTGCTGTTCCAATCCGAAAGACACCCGTTGACCGAAATCAGTTGGAAAACATTGCGAAAAGAGGTAACACAATTAGCGCATTTTTTAACTGAAAAAAGCATCAAAAAAGGCGATAGAGTGGTGGGCTATTTGCCCAATATTCCGCAAGCGACGGTGGCATTTTTGGCGACGATGTCATTGGGCGCGGTGTGGTCGAGCGCGTCGCCCGATTTCGGCGCAAGTGCTGTATTAGAACGTTTTGAACAAATAGAACCTAAAATTTTGATAGCCGTAAATGGCTACGCATACGGCGGAAAGAACTTTGACAGAACCGACACGATAGCCGAATTGCAGCAAAAAATAGGCACTTTGGAGCAAATTATTTGCATTGATTATCTCGAAAACGGACAATTATTGCCCAATTCGACGGATTGGAACGACATCATGGCGCGTCCGAATCCGACTGCGCCGTTGCGTTTTGAGCGCGTTGAGTTCAATGAACCAATGTGGGTGTTGTATTCGTCAGGCACGACGGGCAAGCCCAAAGCCATCACGCATTCGCAAGGCGGCATGTTGTTGGAGCATCTAAAATATGTAACTTTTCATGCAGATGTAAAGAAAGGAGAACGTTTTTTTTGGTACACGACAACGGGTTGGATGATGTGGAATTTCCTCCAAGCCTCGTTGTTGGCAGGCGCGACGGCGGTTTTGTACGACGGTTCGCCTGCATTTCCGAATATTGATGTGTTGTGGAAAATGGCTGCCGATGCGAAATTGCAACATTTTGGAACCAGTGCCGCCTACATTTCGGCTTGCATGAAGGCAGAAATTGAGCCTTCGACGTTCGATTTGTCGGCGTTGCGGGGCATTGGTTGCACGGGTTCGCCGTTGGTAAGCGAGGGTTTTGATTGGATTTATCGGCACGTGAAATCTGATGTTTGGTTGACTTCGATGAGCGGCGGGACGGACGTTTGCACGGCTTTTGTCGGCGGTTGCCCGTTGGTGGAGGTTCGGCAGGGCGAAATTCAGCGTCGTGCGTTGGGTTGCGCGATGGAAAGTTGGGCGGACGACGGCACGAGCCTACCCCCCAGTATCGTCGGCGAAATGGTGGTTACAAAACCGATGCCGTGTATGCCAATTTATTTTTGGAATGACCTTGATGGAAAACAATATTTTGGAAGTTACTTTGATGCGTTCCCAAATGTTTGGCGACATGGGGATTGGTTGCGCATTACGGAAACGAATAGTTTACAGATTTTAGGTCGTTCTGATGCGACGCTCAATCGGCAGGGCATTCGGATTGGGACGAGTGAAATTTATCGCGCCGTTGAATCGCTGGATTTTATCGCCGACGCGCTCATCGTAAATCTCGAATGGGAAGACGGAAATGCCGTGATGCCGCTTTTTGTGGTCTTAAAACCCAATTTTTTGCTGAACGATGACTTGAAAAATCGCATCAATCGGACGTTGAGAACCACTTATTCGCCTCGACATGTGCCTGATTTGATTGTTGAAGTAACAGAAATTCCTTATAC
>JBJOPA010000200.1:0-10562 GCA_046051005.1 Bacteroidota bacterium | reverse complement strand
CGACGGCGAGTTCGATGGGCAAACCGTGCGTATCCCAACCGCCTTTCCGCTCCACGCGCTTCCCGTTGAGGGTCTGAAAACGGCAAAAGATGTCCTTAATCGTCCGCCCCATGACGTGGTGAATGCCTGGCATACCGTTTGCCGACGGCGGACCTTCATAAAAAACAAACGAATTTTTAGGGTCGCGTTGTTCATACGATTTTTCAAAAATCTTTTCGCGTTCCCAAAATTCTAAAATCTCTTTGTCTATTGCCGAAAGATTTAGCTGTTTAAACTCTTGATACATAATTTTATTTTAAAAATTTTTATTTTTCGGTATAATATTTTTTGATAAAAACTGATTTTTTTTGTTGGATACTGGGGGGTATCATTTTTTTTCTTTTTTCTTTCAATATGTATCAAAAAAGCCACTTTTTGATACATATTGAAAGAGATATGTATCAAAAAATGTACTTCTTGATATACATTAGTTCAAGAAAACGGTGGATTCGATAATAAATCGTACAACGGTCTATTGATGTAATAAATATTTCTACCCACTTTTAAGGATTCTATAAAATCTTTTTGCTCTAAACTTTTCAAATACCTAATGGCAGTTTGCCTTGATATACCCAAGTCTTGCGCTAAAAAATCAATTTTCGTATAGGGGTGTTTAAACAAATTATTCAACAAGTCTTGACTATAAATTTTAGGCAATTCTGACCGCAATCGCTGCTTGAACGCTTGCATTAAACTTTTAATCTCTTGCACCAATTTTATGGTTTGTGCAGCCGTTTGCTCTACGCCTTTAAGCATATAACACAACCATTTTTCCCAATCATTCTGGTCTCTTACCTGTTGCAAAAGTTCATAATATTCCGTTTTATTTTCAATAATGAAACGACTTAAATATAAAATTGGAATATTCAATAAGTCTTTCATAACCAAATAAAGAATATTGATAATCCGCCCAGTTCTCCCATTTCCATCATAAAAAGGATGAATACTCTCAAACTGATGATGTATAATCGCCATTTTTATTAAATTATCCACATCTGATATTTCATCGTCGTTGATAAAGTCAATTAAGTTTTGCATCAACGCATAAATTTCGTCATAATGTTGTGGTGGCGTATAAACAACCGCGCCCGTTCGCTGATTTTTCAAAACCGTTCCAAGCGTTTTTCGCAATCCTGCATTATTTTGTTCTAAAACCGCTTGAATTTCGAGAATATTGGCTAAGGTCAAAATATTCCTATTTTTTATCAATTCAAATCCTCTGCGTAAGGCTTGGGCATAGCGTTGTACCTCCTTCGTTTCAGAAGAAGTTACGTAATTGAGGAACAAATCGGCTTTGAACAACTCATCGTGCGTCGTAATTATGTTTTCAATAGCCGAACTATCTTTTGCTTCTTGCAGCGTCAAACTATTGAGCAAAATGCCTTGATTCGGAATCGTGGCAGCAATGCCCTTCAACTCGGCAAGATAACGATGAGCAGCCGTTGCCCGTTTTAAAACCGCTTTGGTCTCTATCTCAAACGAAATTGGTAAAGTCGGTATTTGATACATAATTTTATTTTAAAAATTTTCATTTTTCGGTATAATATTTCTTGATAAAAATTGATTTTTTTGATGTGAATACTGGGGGGTATCATTTTTCTACTTTTTCAGCAGCCGCAGCCGCCCTCAATAACAATTTTATCGCCTTTTTTTTCTATCGAAAAATCACAGCCACCGCCGTCTATTAAATCCATTTTCAAAGCTCCCGTTTTTTTATCTTTGGAAAAACGATTGCTTTCTGCATCGAAATATATTTTTTTTACAATGACATAGACTTCAAAAAGGCTCATATTTTGGAACGAAACAATCATCGAAAAACCACCTTCGCCTTGACTATAATCTAACGATACCCCATTTGTATAGGCTTGTTTAAAGCCATAAATTTCTAATGTGTCGGGTTCAAAACGTTCATTGGGTTTCAATGGGCGCAATTCCATATTTTCTCCTTGAACTTTAATGTCTGTCATTTTGCCCGATTTGCCAAATTTTGCTTCTAAATATTTCTGAATATCTCCTTCGGATTCCTTTGGTGGAGTAAATTTTGATAAAAATCCATCAAAAACCCAACCTTTTTTTTCTCCAAATTTCACAGAAATCCAATAACCTTTTACGGTAAAACCTTCAAATTCTTCTACTTCAAAAGGGATTTTTGCGCCCATCTGTTCAAGAATAATTATTTTAGCGGCAAAAGGCAAAACCGTAATTTTTTTTGATTTCGCATCAGGTTGTTCGCGCATATTTAAGCCTGCATTTGCCCAAACATAAGCCGTTTCATTGGCATTGAAGCGGCTTTCCTGCGCGTGAAGGCATGTAAACGAAACTAAAAACAACAAAATACAAACCGTTTTTTTCATAAAACTATCTTTTTAACGTTGGATACTGGGGGGTATCATTTTCAGCATAAATTTCAATCATTCACCGTAATATTTTTTACAATGTGCAGGAAATTCTTCTTCAAAACTTGGATATATTACACCTTCTAAACAAATATAACAACCATGAATATCACTTCCTTGAATTTGATTTCCGTAACTTTCCATCATCAATCCCGCTGGCGTTTCGACGGTCAACAAATCGGTCATATAGGTGCTAATCATTTTTTCCTCTGGGCTGTCAAATGCCAATTGGATCCCATTTGCAGTATAAAAATTTTTAATAAAATCGTAATTCAGATTTGGAATCAACGGCATAATTTTTCCATCAACACAGCCCATTGGCGGGTCGCCATGCTCAAAAAGCGTTGTACCAATAAGTTGACCATTTAACCTAATTTTATACATATACATACAGAAAATTTTTCATTCCTGCGCGGCTGATTCCAAATCCGAAGCCAACGCCTTGAATGTTTCCTCAAAACGGTTAAAAATTTGTTGAATCGCTTGTTCAATTTCTTTTTCTACTTCCATTTTATTTCGTTTTTTTCACTGTCTACACCCTGTTTCCAAACGAATTATATTTGAATTGGGCATTCTGCCAAATAAATGATAACAACTTGGACTGCCGCCTTTTGAGTCCATCTGAAACGTATTTTCTTCAAAATCGAAATAAAAACGCTGCGTTTTGGGGTCGTAAACGTAAACTTTCAACAAAAAATAGGCTTCCCAAAGTGTCCAATTTGGCAATTTAAGTCGCGCTATTGTATTGTTCACGTCCGTTTCAGACGCATATTCAATGCCTTTTTCGTAGTTTTGTTTATAGCTATAAATGGCATCTGATTCATATTTTTCGCCTTTTTTGGGCGTTCTGATGCTTTCAAAATTCCATTTATCCCAAATTTGAATCTCGCTGCGTTTGCCTTTTTTGCCTACCTTCAAATTCAAATAATTTTCTATACCATAAATCGCGTCAATCGCGTCTTCGCCCACCGTATCTTCGCCTTCGACGATAAACGGCGTTGGAAATTTCGACAAAAAACCGTCAAAAACCCAACCTTCCACGTCATTTTCTTCGGTTTGGGCGACAACTTTTATCCAATTTCCGACGACATCAAACTTTTTGTCAAAGTTAATTGCCATCATTTTGTCCACCAAAACTTCGCGTATTTTCATCGAATCGCCCATTTCGATGGTTAACAATAAATTGCTATTCGTATCGGGTTTTTCGTACATCAAAACGCCATCAGTCCAAACAAAAACGTGGTCGCCTTTCGCAAATCGCTGTCCAAAAATCGGCGAAACCGACAATAATATCAAAATAAATATTGATAAAACTTTATTCATAAATTCTTGAAAATGCTACGATTCAATCTATTTTTACTTCCCAAAAACGCCCCCCCCAGTATAAAACCCATTTTCGGCGCAAAAATCCTCAAATTTTCCGAATTTCTGTCACCAAAAGTGAATTGGGGAGAAATGTTATTTCGATTTCGTCATTTTTTTTCAAATCCCAATTTCCCAAATCCTCTAAACTCAACCCGTTTAGCGTGATGCCCACTTCCGTTTTGACGCGGATAATTGGCGCGGGTTCGTTCCATTTTTTAGAAACGCCGCTCGTGACGCGGGCGCGACAAACCACTTTTCGGCGCAACAATTCGTCTTGTTTCAAGCGTTTTCGCTCGTCTTGAATTGCCAAAATGAACGTCGCCACCGCAAAAACTGCGATGCAAAGCATCACAAAACCAAAACCGCTACTCAAATCCGTAATCATCGGTGCATCTTCGTTGTGCGCAGCTTTTTTGCCCGAAACGGCATCAATAATGCCATGTTTTGAGAAAAATTTGGCGTATTTGAGCGGCACAAAGCAAAAAATAGCGACCAAAACGATTCCCATGTAAAAGGAATAACGTATATTTTCTTTTATTTTTTGATACCGATTTTCCACCGCCCAATCGTCCAATTCAACGAACGGAACCGTCGGGATTTGCCACTGATTTATTTTTTCTAACAACACATTTTGCGCCGTCGCATCTCGTTTCCACAACCAAAGTAAAAACACCGCACCCGTCGCCAACAAAGCCGCTAAAACCATAAAAAAGCCGTGCATCGAAGCACCCAAAGGTGGCGGCATCTTTTCATTGTTGCCAAATATTTTTTCGTCTCCACAATAGAGTTCTAAAATTTTCTGCCGATTATCCGCAGAATTTCGCTCATATCCAATTTTTATTTTGGGTGGTTGTTCTCCTGTTTTGACGTTGCCAACCATCTCAAAAACTCGCCGAAGATAGCCCACGTATTGTGGCGGCGCGTAAAAAACGGTATCGTTTAAATGGATTTCAGAAAACATTTTCTGAACCATGTCCACATTCAATTTTCCAGTTTTTTGATTTTTCAAATCACCGAACCTTGTGTTTTTTTCGTCCAAAAAACCTTCCGTATGCGAGAGCGAATCGTTATAAAATCGTTCGGCGGCGGCAAGTTCTATCACATAATCCGCTTTTTTTTGTTGCCATTTTTGATTTGAAGTTTCTCCATATTGAAACGAAAAATAGGCAGTAATCAACAAAAAAACAGAAATTCCTAACACATAAATCCTATCTTTCATCAAATTTTTATTTCTAAACTTTCAAAAAAACGCCCCCCCCAGTATAAAACGCAAAAACGGCTCAACTTTTTGTCAAACTATCCAATTCTTGTAGCAATTTAGGCATTCTGAACGCACCATACATTTCATGAATATGTTGCGCCGCTTCGTCCAATTCCATTCCAATGGCGGAAACGAAAATCGGTCGCTCACTTTCGCCTCGAAAAACGGGTTTTACGTATCTCGAATTTTGGTGAAAACTTGTTTTGGCAACGCCAATCACTATTTTTTGCTGCGCCAACGCCTCGAAAAGATGAAAACCCAAGCCCGCTTTCTGAAAATCGTCTAAAAAAACATACCCATCAATGACAATAATTTCGACATTTTGCAAGTCAATTTCATTCAAAATTTGCAAAATGCAAGGCAATTCTCGTTTGTAAAACGCGCCCGATTCGTATTCCGCAACGTCCGTTTTGAATGTTTCGCGTACGTAAGCGGCGTTTTCGTCTGTCCAATTTTCAAAAAAAACGCCTACAATTTTTGCTTCATCTTCTCGATAATGCACGTCAATTGCGATAATCATATATTGATATTTTTTTACTTAAAGTTATCTAAAACATCATCATTTTCATCTTTTTTATTAAAAATTGCAAAAGCCAACACGCCCAAAATGACCGCAAAAAGTATCATCAAAAGTACCATAAAAAAATAAACTCCTTCCATTTTTTTTTGATAAAAATTTATTGATTTCTTAATTTTTAAAATTTTTCAACTCAAAAATGCCACCCCCCAGTATCCAACGTCAAAAATGGTCTAAAACGTCCGAATCAGGCAATTTTTCATCTTGGAAACGCGCTTTTAGTTCCGCTTGACGGGCTTTCCAATTGCGAAATGTGCGCCAACTCAATACTATCAAAATCAACCAAAGAAATAATAAAATATACAACATAGTTATAAAAAAAATAAAAACGCCTCGCCAGATTCGTACAATCTAACGAGGCGTTTTGACATGGCAAAAGGCTTCACAGATTGTACTTCAATCGGCGAATAATCGTGCTAATAATTATTGAAAAAAATCTTTTCATCTCAAATATTCAAATAAAACCGTTTTTTTGAACTAATTTTGTGCCGCAAAGTTACATTTTTCTTGTCAACTTGCCAAAAAAAAACGAAAAAAAAATGATGAATGCCCTTCAAACTGCCTTTAAAAATTTAGAAAAAGAACTTGCCGAACGATTCGGCGAAGGAGAAGCACGTGCCATTTGTCGAATTTTGTTGGAAGATTATTTTCAATTCAAAAAAAATAACGAAGAACACAATGAGATTTTTGCCACACTTTTTCAAGGAGATTTTGAAAAAATCCGTCAAAGATTGCTCAACAATGAGCCTGTGCAATACATTGTTGGGTCGGCTTGGTTCTATGATTTGAAACTGAAAGTAAACCCAACCGTGCTGATTCCGCGCCCCGAAACCGAAGAACTCGTGGAATGGGTGTTGCAAACGCCGCCCCCCAGTATGTCCGTCGCGGCGTTGGATATTGGGACGGGTTCGGGCTGCATTCCGATTGTTTTAAAGAAAAAACGCCCCGATTGGCGCGTTGGCGCGCTCGACGTGAGCGAATCTGCCTTGCTGACCGCCAGCCGAAACGCATGGCGACACGATGCCGATGTCACATTCAAACGTTTTGATATGTTACAGGAAGCCGATGATGCAGAAATTTTGAAAAATTTCGGGAATTTGAACGTCATTATTTCCAATCCGCCCTACATTCCGAATGCCGAAAAAACATTGATGCAAGACAATGTTTTGCAATATGAACCCCACTTGGCGTTGTTCGTAGCCGACGAAAACCCCTTGATTTTTTACGAACGCATCGCCGATTTCGCAAAAAAGGCGTTTATACTGGGGGGGGGACAAAAATGGCTATTTTTTGAATGTAACGAGTTCAACGCGACCGATGTAACAAAAATGTTGCATCAAAAAGGTTTTAAAAACATCGAGTTGCGCAACGACATAAGCGGTCGCGCCCGCATGGTGCGTGCGGAAATATAGAAAAATTTTATTAAAAAATAATTGCAATCGTATTTTAAAATTCTGCCAAGGATAGTCGAAGTTACTCCCAAGTTATATCACAATACGGCATCATAGTCTCTATTTTTGAGCGTTCTAATTGAGTAATATGAGTATTCGATAAATCTAACTCCGTCAAATTTGATAAATTCGACAAAGCAGAAATATCAGAAATTTGAGTATTCGATAGATTCAATTCCGTCAAATCGGTCAGATTTGATAAAACAGAAATGTCAGAAATTTGAGTATTCGATAACTCTAACTTCGTCAAATTTGGTAAATTTGACAAAACAGAAATATCCGAAATTTGAGTATCCGATAAACCTAACTCCATTAAGTCTGGCAAACGCGATAAAACAGAAATATCCGAAACTTGAGTATTCAATAAATATAACACCGTCAAATTCGGTAAAAGCACCAAAACAGAAATATCAGAAATTTGAGTATTCGACAACACCAGCATCGTCAAATTTGGTAAATGTGCTAAAACGGAAATATCTGAAATTTGAGGGTTCGGCGACACTAATGCCGTTAAATTAGGCAAACGCGCTAAAATAGAAATATCCGAAACCAGAGTATCCCACAAATATAATTCGTCCAATTCTTCCAATTCAAGAATTTCTTTTGGAATTTCCGTGATGTGCGAACCTGTCAAATAGAGTGATGTTGAACGTGTTTTTTTTGCTTGTTCGATAGCTTCCAATGCAGTTTGCATAAGTAAGGCGTTATTTTTTTTTGATTTAAAAATAGGAGAAAACGGTGGGCAAAATTAAGGTTATTTTTTTATTTATCATGTGTTTTTTTTTTGATTTTCAGAAAAAAGGGCGCGCCACCGCCCCCCCCCAGTATAAACGCCGCCGCGATGCCGATTTGAGCAAAAAACGATGAAACGCAAAAAAAAGATGGATTCCATAAAATCATAAAAATCTACGTTTTGTCTATTTTTTTTTAGAAAAAAAGCTATTTTTGCATCGAAAAAAGATTTTGATTTCCAGAAAACAAACCAACTTTTGAATATTCATTATAAAAAAATATTATGAAAAGAAATATTTCACCGATTTTTCTCGCCCTCGCGTGCGTCGGCACGTTGGCGTGGGCAAGTTGCAGAGACACTAAAAAACAAGAAAAATTCTTGGGACGTTGGGAAGTCGTGGGCGGCACGATGAACAAACTTTCGACCGACCAATTCAACGGTTTTTACCTCGACATGAGTCCAGACGGCGTGTTAAAATCAAACGTAAACTCCACCGCAAACGACGAAACAGGCACTTTTGAAGTCAGAGGAAACACGCTGGTGCAAAACACCACCGAAAAAATACGCTTCGATGTGGAAAAAGTAGAAGATTCTTTGATGCAACTTTCCACCGAAATGCGCGGTTTTGAATTTGTGTTTGTCTTCAAAAAGAAAAATTAGACGCAACTTTTTTTCAAAAAATTCGTCTAATTCAGAGTTGCGATTGCAACCGATTTTCCCGTTTTTGAAAAACTACAAAATTTGCTCGAACGCCAACGTTTGCGCACAAAAATGCCTTCATCGGATAGGCATTTTTGCGCGTAAATACTGGGGGGGGGGACATTTTGTGGTTTTTTTTATGTAAAAAATCTGTAAAAAAACAGTCAAAAAATTTTCAAAACTAATTTAAATTTTATTGAAATGAAAACACGTTTTTTGATGCTCGTGGCAATGCTGACGGCGCAAATCGGTTTTGCGTTAGAAGCATCGGTTTCGTTTGCGACGTTTAAAAGTTCGCCGCGCAGTTACATTGAATTATATGTTTATATCACGGGAAAATCAGTCGCGCAAAAGCAAATTGACAGCATTCATTCGGTGAGTAATGTGGATATGACGATTGTCTTTCGGCAAGGCGACACGGTGGCAGCGGCAAGCAAATTTCGCCTCAACAGCCCACCGAGTGTTGACCCCGTTGACTTTCAAGATTTGCGCCGATTTTCGTTGCCCGATGGCGCGTATGAACTCGAAATCACGTTTTCAGATGTCAATAATTCCGCAGATGTTCGTACCTTCAAGGCACAAGTGGTCTTGGCTTTTGGCGGTCGGGCAACGTTGCAAGAATCTGACCTCGTTTTGATGACCAATATCGAAACCGACACCACCAACGACAAAAGCCAATTCGCAAAAAATGGCTTGTTGATGGTTCCCGCGCCTGCCAACTACTTTGATAGAAATCACAAAAGTCTGTTTTTTTATCATGAATTATACAACGCCGATACGGTTTTGAAGTCCGATTATTTGATTTCATATAGCATCGAACCAAAATATGTTGACAATCCAAAACCCATTACAGGCGGTCAAAAACGCATGAAAGCGCAAGATTTGAACATCAGCGCGTATGGATTGGACATTTCCAAACTCGAATCTGGTTTCTATCAATTCAAACTCGAAATCAAAAGTCGAAGCGGCGAAACCGTGAAAATGCGCACCGTAGATTTTCAACGCAGCAACCCCTTTATTTTGGTTTCTATTGATACGCAACTCGTTTCGCGGTCGTCGGCAGAAGGTTTGAAAACCGAATTTGTAGGAGAAATGGACTTGAAAACGCTCAATTATAGCCTTCGCGCCCTCAAACCGTTGATGCAAGGCGAAGAAGCCGAGTTGTTGGCGATTACGATTACGCAAGATAGTTTCGTCGCCAAACAGCGTTTTTTGTTCAATCATTGGTTCCGAAAAGCACCCGACGCGCCCGAACGCGCACACGAGGCGTTTATGTTCTATGCAAAAAAGGTGGACGAAAACTATAAAAACGGCTTCGGTTATGGTTTTGAAACCGATAGAGGATATATTTTTATGAAATATGGTCAACCCACCGACATCACCAGCGTAGAAGATGAAATGAACGCCCCACCCTACGAAATTTGGACTTACCAGAAAATTGACGCGACCAACCAAAGTAATGTTAAGTTTATTTTCTATAATCCAAATTTAGTGGTGAATGGTCATAAATTGTTGCATTCCACTTGTCGTGCCGAATTGCAAAATCCACGTTGGCGCGAAACGTTGTACAACAGCGCGCAAAATCAACAGCGCGGCAACAGCGCAGACGGCAGAACGATTGATAAAAATTTCAATCGCCGCGCCGAACAATTGTTCAATGACAATTAATTTATTTCAAAAAAATTAAATACTTAAAAAATCCGATTTTCGATAACATGTATCGAAAATCGGATTTTTTTTTTCTGAAAATGAGGTTTTATACTGGGGGGGGGCTTCCGAAAAGCCGTTTTACAAAATTACGTACTAAAAAAGTGGTTTTTTTCACTAATGTTGCAATCAATGAATATTTTTTAATTCAATGTAGGTGATTTTTGAACGAAAAAAAAGGTTTTAGTTTTATAAAAGATTAAATTTTTACATTTAAAATAAATTAAGATTTGACTTTAATACTCGCGCCAAATGACACCGAATTTCCCGTCTGTGATGCGCACGGTATCGCGACCAGTTAAGGTACAAAAAAAAGTTCCCTCAAATAACTTTT
>JBJOPA010000199.1:0-6292 GCA_046051005.1 Bacteroidota bacterium | reverse complement strand
CAAACCCGTGATGTCAAGTCCAAATTCTTTGGCGCGGTCGGTAAATGTTCCGTCGTGATTGTTGATAAAAAGTCTGTTTTTCCCTTGCAAACCTTTGTAATTGCTGACGCGACAGGCATAAATATCGAGCCAACCGTCGTTGTTTACGTCTGCCAACGTTACGCCCGTTTTCCACGCGCCTGCGTCCGCGATGCCCGCCCGTGCTGTTTGGTCTTCAAACTGAAAATCTCCTTTGTTGCTATAAATTTTATTGCCATCAATATTTGAAGAAAAAACAATATCTGGCAAATCATCGTTGTTCAAATCTCCGACGGCAACGCCCGCGCCGTTGTAGAAATAAAGATATTGAATAATATTTAAAGTCGAATCTTCGGGCAATCGGTTGTTGAAATCCACGCCCGTTGCTTCACTTTTCAAGTCGTCGAAAAGTGGCGGCAATTTTTCACTATTTTTTTTACATGCCGTTCCAAAAATGGTTAAAAAACACCAAAAAATGGTTTGGATACTGGGGGGGGGCATTTTTAAACAAATTTGACGCATTGAAAATTTAAATTTTATATTTTTGAAGTGCAAAGATAGAAAAATAATGATTTCAATTCAAAAAAATAACCCTTCACTTTCATCGAAATGAAAATAAAGGGTTTTAAATTTTGATGGATAAAAAACGAATGCTTTCAGTTTTAAGCAAATGCTTCGTCTATCAAAGTTTTTTGCTCGATGGCATGCACTTTTGCCGAACCAACGGCAGGCGAAGCGGTAGCTTTTCGACCAATATATTTCAAACCCAAATCGGCGTGATACGTCGCGATGTGCGACCACGCGCCCGAATTTTGAGATTCTTCTTGCACCCAAACGGCTTTGGCATTGCTATATTTTTCCAAAATTGCCGTCACTTGCGCCACTGGGAACGGGTATAATTGCTCGATGCGGACGATGGCAACGTCTTTTCGGTCGTCGGTTTGTTGTTGTTTCAACAAATCATAATACACTTTTCCTGTACAGAAAATGAGTTTTTTAACACTTTTTGCCATTTTGGTCGTCCAAACGACTTTGCTAAATTGTGGGTCGTCAATGACTTCTTGGAACCTTTTTTCTCCTGTCAATTCCGATAAATCCGAAATGCAAGCCTCGTGTCGAAACAGCGATTTTGGCGACATCACAATCATTGGTTTTCTAAATTCTCGCACCATTTGTCGGCGCAGCGCGTGGAAAAAGTTGGCAGGCGTAGAAATATTGACAACTATCATGTTGTCTTCGGCGCAAAGTTGCAAAAACCGCTCAAATCGTGCCGACGAATGTTCTGGACCTTGCCCTTCGTAGCCGTGCGGCAACAACATGACCAAGCCCGTTTGACGATTCCATTTGCTTTCGCCTGCGGCAATAAATTGGTCAATAATGGTTTGTGCGCCGTTGGCGAAGTCGCCAAATTGCCCTTCCCAAATCACCAAATTATTGGGCGAAGCCAACGTATAACCGTATTCAAAACCCAATACGGCATATTCTGACAACAAAGAATTGAAAACCGAAAATTCGCCTTGCACAGCAGGCGCGATGTGGTTCAATCTGTTGTATTGTTCGTTCGTATTTTTTTCAAAGAAAACGGCGTGCCGATGCGAAAAAGTGCCTCGTTTTACGTCCTCGCCGCTCAATCGGACGTTCGAGCCGCCCAACAACAACGAGCCATACGCGAGCAATTCGCCCAATGCCCAGTCAATTTTGTTTTCAGACAACAATTTTTCGTTGTTTTTCATCAAGCGGTCAATGACGCTGACGACTTCAAAATTATCGGGACGTTTGCGCAAAGCCATCAAAATGGTTTGTAAATTGGCTTCCGAAATGCCCGTTTGTGGCGAATTTGAAATGTCTTCGGGCGTAATATCTTTCGATTTTTTCAATGCTTTCCAAGCCAATTCGGGTTCTTGTGGCGCATAAGGCAATTGTTTTTGCTTTACTTCTGCCAATCGCGCTTGCAAATCATCGTCAAATTTTTGAACCAAATCTTCAGCAATTTTACGCTCAAAACCGTCGCGTTCGCTCAACGTTTGGATATAAATATCTCTTGGATTTTTCTTATCTTTGATGTGTTTGTAGAGCAAGGGTTGTGTTACATCAGGATTGTCGGATTCGTTGTGACCATTTTTTCGATAGCAAACCATGTCCACAAAAACGTCAACGCCAAATTTTTGACGAAACTTGACCGCCAATTCGGATACAAAAACCACTGCTTCTACATCGTCGCCATTCACATGAAAAGTCGGTGCTTGAATCGTTGACGCAATGCTCGACGAATAGGTCGAAGAGCGCGCATCTTTCCAATCCGTCGTGAAACCAACTTGGTTGTTGATGACAAAATGAATCGACCCCCCAGTACCGTAGCCTTCCAATTGGCTCATTTGCAACACTTCGTAAACGATGCCTTGACCCGCCACCGCCGCGTCGCCATGAATCATAATCGGCAACACATCGCTATATTTTTTGCTATATAAAATTTCTGCCTTCGCTCGCGCAAAACCCACCATGACAGCATCAACGGCTTCGAGATGCGACGGATTTGGCAATAATTTTAAGTGAATCGTTTCACCATTCGTCGTCGGCACTTGAGAAGAATAACCCATGTGATATTTTACGTCACCCGAACCAAATTTGTGTTCTTCGGGAACCGAACCGCCTTCAAACTCGCTGAAAACGTTTTCATAGGTTTTGCCCATAATATTGGTCAATACGTTGAGTCGCCCGCGATGCGCCATGCCAATGACGACTTCTTTCACGCCAAATTCTGCACTTTTTTGAATCATCGAATCCAAAGCTGGAACCGTAGATTCGCCGCCTTCCAAGCCAAAACGCTTGGTTGCACCGTATTTTTTCGCCAAAAACTCTTCCAAACCGACTGCGCCATTCAATTTTTCGAGAATGCGTGTTTTTTTAGGTTTTGACAAACCAAAATCGCTGTTGAAACTGCGTTTCTCCTCGTCCTCGATGCGCTTACGCAACCATAAACGCTGCTCATGTTTTTCGATATGAGAATACTCAAAACCAATATGACCTGCATAAATTTTGTTAAGTTGGTCAATAATTTGTCGCAACGTGGCATTTTTCAATTTCAACGCCTCGCCTGCAAGAAAAACGGTGTCGAGGTCAGCATCTTCCAAACCAAAGTCGCTAAGGTCCAAATGTGGCGCACGGTTCAAGCGTTTTACGACGGGATTGGTATCGGCAATCAAATGTCCGCGATGACGATAACCATCAATCAAAACGGCAACGTTCAATTCTTTTGTAATTTTTTGAGCGGAAATTTCCTCCCCCCCAGTATTCGTGTCCATTTCGCCTACATTTGAGGCAACGGCATAGTCAAAACCGACAAAAAAGTCGCGCCAATCGGCTGCTATTTCGGTCGGATTGGATTTGAATGTCTGATACAATTTTTCGATGTAAGACGGATGCGCGTTTGCTAACGCTGAAAAGTCACTCATTTTGATAAGTTTTTTCGATTTCTATTAAAATATTTTAACGTTCGGGGCTGCCGAAAACACCTTTTTTTCAATTTCGCTGCAAAGATAACTTACGAAATTCATTCTAAAAATTATCTGACCATTATATTGCAAAAAACTGGTGGCAAAAGTGGATAATTTTGTTTGATTTTCAAAACATATTTCAATAATTTGCTTTTTGTTCACACTTATTTGAAATTGATATACGCTAAAATGAAAATGCGACGATTAAGAAAATATCAACCAAAAGCCTGAAAAAAGGTTCAATTTTAAAACAAGAATTTTTTTTTCAAAAAAAAACATAAAAAATGGCTTTCCTCCTCCCTTTGGGGGGATTGAGGGGGGAAAATACTGGGGGGGTACTTTTTTAAGTCAAAATTAAGCATTTTTTTAGAAAAGTATTTCTAAAATTGCGAAGCTGTTTTAACTTTGCCGCTCAAAAAAAATGCGATTTAAAAATTCGATAGATTCTTTAAAAACGCATCAAAATAATTTTCATTTTTTTAAAAAAAATTATACGATTTCGATGAAAAAATTTTTATTTGCGGTAGCATTTTTATGCCTTTCTACCGCTATTTTTGCACAACAAAAAGATTCTACGTATGTCCCAAAAGGTGATATATGGAAAAAATTTAACGCTCCAAAAGAAGGAATTTCCATTGATTATCCCGACAATTGGGAGTTGACGGAAAACGATTTGGGGGCGCGCATTTTTTTGAAAGCACCGCTTCGTGGCGAAGGTTTGGTCTATGGCGAGACGATTTTCCTACAAATCAACGCACTTTCCAAAGGAACGGACACGTTGAGCCTTGATATTTTGACCGATGGCTTCGACAAAAATGCCAAAGATTACAACACCGATTGCCAAATTGAGCGGTTTTCTAACCTCGATTTTTTTGGAACGGCTGCCAAAGAACTCGTTTTCACGGCTTCGGCGGCTTCGTTGCGCTATCGTTCGACGACTTATTATTTTATAAAAAATAAAAAAATGTATGTTCTCACGTTCAACGCAGATGCGAAAAATTTTGCGGACATCAAACCCATCGCGGATAAAATTATACGCAGCCTAAAAGTGCGCTAAAATCGATTTTTTGAAGTGAAAAACTAAAAATGAAATAAAAAAAAATTTAATAAATTTCATTTTTAGTTTTTCATTTTTCGTTTCAAACGTCTTCTTCCAAGACGACCAATCCCTGTTCCAAGGGGTTTAAATTTTCTTTCAAAATATCGAAAAACGTGTCACCAAATTTGAGATAAAGCGGCAAAAAATTGTCATTTCGCTCTTGTAATCCACCATTTGGAAACAATTTTGTGGACAACGTTCTGATTTGTTGCAACGCGGTTTCATGTTTTTGTTTTTCGGCTTTTCCGATTCTCGCCTCTAATTGTTCGATGCTTTGTCGCTGTTTTGCGCCTTCCGCTAAGACGGTTTTTTCCAAAGACGCATCAACATTTTTAGCAATTTCAGCAATTTCTTCAAACAATTTTTCTAAATTTTTTCGTTGTTTTTCCAAAGAAAAATCTGCATTGGCTTGATTTTGAACATATTTCTTTGTCAACGAAATTTCATCTTCCATCAAATCGGGTAGCGTAAGTCCCAGTTTTTTGGCGCGTTCTTGGGCATTTTTGTCCACAAATTGCGCCGAATTGCGCCGAACGAGCATTGGAAACGGCACACCGAAGGCTTCAAATTGTCGTTTTCTTTCCAACCAATACGCCAATTCACCGCCGCCACCGACGTATGCCAAATTGGGCAAAATGGTTTCTTGAAACAACGGTCGCATGACCACATTTGGGCTAAAAAGCTCGGGCGAACGCTCCAATTCTGCCAAAATTTCGGCTTCTGACCAACGCAAATCGGTGTTCAACGCCTCGAAATGGTCGCCCTCGCGCACGATGCGCGTGCGAAGTTTGGGTTGCAAATAAAAAAGATTAATTTCTCTTGCAAAAGCCTGCGATTTGAAGCCCAACGCTTGGAGTTCGGCTTGCGTTTGTTCGACCAATGGCTTCGATTTTTGCTCCAAAATTTCGGTTTTCATCAATGGAATGAACAAGCGTTTGAGCCGTGCATCGGTCATATTTAGGACAACCAAACCATATTTTGAAAACAAATAATAAATTAAAAATTGCGTAGCATTTTGATAATTATCGGCTTGTGAATAACAATTATTTATTACATCAAAAATATTTTTTGCGGAATCAGATTCTCCTAACACATTTTTGAGGGTTTCGAGTGCGGTCGCGAGGCTTTCGGTGGTCATGCTGCCGACGCTGCCCCCCCCCCCAGTATCGGCGGCATTTTGGAGCGTCCATTCAATTTTTTTTCCAAAAATATGGGCGTGATTGACTTCTTCAAAATCGTGGTCTTCGCCGCCAATTACAAAAACGGGGACAAAATTTTGAGCAGGAAAACGGTTTTTCAACTGTTCAGATAGTTGAATCGTAGAGATGATTTTATAAACAAAATAGAGTGGACCCAAAAACAAAATCGGTTGATGCGCCGTCGTTACGCAAAACGTATTTTCATTTCGGAAGGATTGAATAGCTTCATAACTATTTGATTTTTTAGGAATTACATAATTATTTTTTTCTAAAAAATTTTCAAAACTTTGAAATTGTTCTTGCATCACGGTTGTCAAAATATTTCTTTCGACGGGTTTTGCTTGTTTTTGTTTGATAGTTTTTTCAAAACTTTCGATGTCAACGGGGTGTTCGTAAAATGGGCGCAAGGTGGCATCGGCGGCGGCATAGGCACGGTCGGTTTTTGCCAACATGGGCAATTTTTCAAAAGGTATTTTTGAAAC
>JBJOPA010000198.1:0-4701 GCA_046051005.1 Bacteroidota bacterium | reverse complement strand
TGAAAATGAAAACTTTTTTTTTCAAGAAAAATTTGATTTTATAAACCCAAATCCATTTTTTTTCTCAAATTTGTGTCAAAATCTTAAAATTTTTATCAAAAAAAAACCTCGCAATATTGCTCTTGACCCCTCTTGATTGAAAAATAATAATAAAAAATAACGTGAATCGTCGAACCATACTGGGGGGTATCCCTTTTTTGCCTTTTTTGGATTTTAAAAATATGTTACATCAAAAAAAATCCACTTCCGTAAAACCCGTCCGTTTGCGCGACGGCGACACCATTGCCCTCGTTGCGCCATCGGGTCCCGTGCCTGAAAAAACGATTGAAAAAGCCCTCCAAACCCTTCAAAAATTGGGTTATAAAGTCAAAATGGGCGACTTCGTGCGCGAGCGAAACGGCTATTTTGCAGGCACAGATGCCCAACGCGCCGCCGATTTGAACGCCGCTTTTGCCGACAAAAACGTCAACGCCGTTTGGTGTTTGCGCGGCGGATACGGAGCCACGCGGGTGTTGCCGTTGCTCGATTTTGAGGTCATCAAAAAGAATCCTAAAATTTTTATTGGTTATTCTGACATTACGGCATTTCATACTGCGTTTTCGCAAAGAACGGGTCTCGTTTGCTTTCATGGACCCGTCGGAAGCCTCGAATACAGCGATTTTACAGGCAATCACGTTTGGAATGTCCTCAAAAATCCGACCCCCCAGTATCTGCTCCAAAATGCGACCGAAAATATCGAAAATGCCAATAATTTATACAAAATAAAAACCATTCGTAGCGGAAAAGCACGCGGAAAACTCATCGGCGGCAACCTCACGTTGTTAGCCGCCATGACAGGAACGCCCTTCGCGCTCAAAAATTTGAAAGGAAAAATCCTATTCATCGAAGACATCGAAGAACAACCGTACAGAATTGATGCGATGTTGACACAATTGATGAGAAATTTGGATTTGAACCAATGCGCGGGTTTGGCGTTGGGCATTTTTGCGGGTTGCAATCCCAAAGGCGACGATTTTTCGTCCACGCTGATGGAATGTTTGGAAGACAAATTCAAAAATTTGACCATTCCAATCGTCTATGGCTTGTCTTTTGGGCATATTTCGCATCAATTTACGTTGCCCGTCGGCATCGAAGCCACGTTGGACGCGGACAAAGCCACCCTCACGCTCGAAGAAACGGCTGTTTTATAAATCATTTTTCCAAAATATGTTCATCATGAAAAAACGTTCAATACCACAAAATTGGCGCATTTGGGTCGCCATTTTTACTATTTTTTCTACCACATTTTCAACAAAATTGGCGGCGCAATCCGATGCGTCACGCCGTTTTGGAGGCGGTTTGGTGTTGGGTTTCAACGCTTCTCAAATCGAGGGCGACGCGGCTTCGGGCTACCGAAAAGTGGGTTTCAACATCGGGCTTCGGGGCAAAATTCGGCTCGACAACCCGCGCATGTGGGTCACGACCGACCTGTTGTGGAGTCAGCGCGGCAGCCGAACCGACCAATACGAAGACCCCATCATGCGCCGCATTCACCTCGATTACGTCGAAATTCCCGTCCTTTTTCACTACGGCGATTGGCAAAAAACGGTGAACGGCAAGTCATTTTACGCCGTTTCGTTGGCGGCAGGTTTGAGTTATGGACGACTTTTTAACGCCAGTTTCAACGAACATGCGACCAATTTTTTCCGAAATCCGCCCACAACGGTCTTTCGTAACAACGACATTGCTTACACGGGCGCGGTCAGTTTTGCAACTTCGGCGACGTGGTCTTACTCGGTTCGCTACACGCGGTCGCTCAATTTATTGACCAACGACCCGCTCGGACAATTGCGTTGGCAAGGCTATTTCATCAGCTTCGCATCGCATTTCGATTTTTAAATTATCCAAATTTACAAAAATATTTTATTTATAAAAACTATAAAATCAATTTTTTATAAATAAAATATTTTTGTTTTTTTGAAAAAATCGTTTTCCATGTCTCGCGTTGATATTTTTTTAACCGTCTGTTTTTCAAAACCATTTTTTTCAAAAAAAAAGCCCCCCCCCAGTATTCGGAGCATAAAATAGTAAAAATTTATCATTTTTGATACGATTTATTATGAATATGAATAATAAGTTTTATTTTTACAGACTTTTTGATAAAATCTATTTCAATCCTAAAAAAAAATATATACGATGAATACAACATTTAGTCAAATTACAAATAAAGATTCAATCTATAAAAAATATCTTTCTATCAACGAAGAAGTTGCCGACACGATGGCGATGGGCGGCGCGATAGTTGCGCTCGAAAGCACCATCATTTCGCATGGAATGCCGTTTCCTAAAAATTTTGAAATGGCACAATCCGTCGAAAAAATTGTGCGAGATGCGGGCGCGGTTCCTGCCACCATCGCCCTCATCGGCGGCAAAATGAAAGTCGGTTTGACCGCTTCCGAAATCGAACAATTGGCAAGCGCGGGGCAGGGCGTGAACAAAGTGAGTCGCCGCGATTTGCCGATGTTGCTGGTGCGCAAAGAAATCGGGGCGACAACGGTGGCTTCGACCATGATTGTGGCGGCATTGGCGGGGCTAAAAATTTTTGCAACGGGCGGCATCGGGGGCGTGCATCGGGGCGGCGAAAATACGTTCGATATTTCGGCGGACTTGCAGGAATTGTCGCGCACGAGCATTGCGGTGGTGTGCGCGGGCGCGAAATCAATCCTCGATATTGGTCTCACGCTCGAATATCTGGAAACGCATGGAATCCCCGTTGTGGGCTATAAAACGGGCGATTTTCCCGCATTTTTCACGCAAAAAAGCGGTTTTAAGGTGGATTATGACTGTCAAACACTGCAAGAAATTGCTTCGATGTTGGCGTTGAAATGGTCCATTCCGACGTTGGCGGGCGGCGTGGTGATTGCCAATCCCGTTCCCGAAATCCATCAAATGCCGCCTCAAAAAATCAACGCAGTCATCGAAAAAGCGTTGCGTCGAGCAAACGAACAGGGCATCAAAGGCAAAGCCATTACGCCCTATTTGTTAGCCGCCATTGACAAAATGACCGAAGGCGCAAGCCTCGTGACCAATATTCATCTCGTCAAAAACAATGCGTTGGTGGCAGCGAATATTGCCGTAGAATTGTCAAAAATGGAAGTTGCGCCCTAAAAATCCAAGCAAAAAGCGCATTTTTTCAAGAAAATATTCAAAAAAAAGCGACCCCCCAGTATCAACGCCTCAAAAATGGTTTGGATACTGGGGGGTCGCTTTTTTTATAAAAAATTAAGACAAAAAACAATATTTTTATCCATGTGTCGCTTGCGGAAAAACCTCCGAAGCCATCGCAAAAGATTGGATAAAAGCGGGATAATTGATGTGAATCCCCGTTTCTTCGGCGGGCAATTCCATCATGTAAGACAACAAATTTTCGGTAGGCATGTTGCCCGTCAAATCATCTTTTGCCATCGGACAGCCGCCATAACCGCGCATCGCCGCATCGAAACGCTGACAACCCGCGCTGTGCGCCGCCTCAATTTTTTCGCGCCAATTGTGCAATTGCGTGTGCAAATGTGCGCCAAAAATAAGTTGCGGATAGGCAGGAATCAAGTTTTGAAACAAATATCGAATCGTGGCAGGGTTTGAAACGCCAATGGTGTCGGACAAAGAGAAAATTTTGATGCCCAAATTGCGCAATTGTTCGACCCAATGCAACACAATTTCGGCATTCCAAACGTCGCCGTATGGATTGCCAAAACCCATAGAAATGTATAAAACTAATTCTTTATTTTTTGATACGCAAATTTCTTGAATGCGTTTTACCCGTTCTACCGATTCGGCGATGGTGGCGTTGGTGTTGCGAAGTTGAAAGGTTTCAGAAATCGAAAACGGATAGCCGAGATATTTAATTTGTTCAAAAGCGGCGGCATCTTGCGCGCCGCGTTCGTTGGCAATGATGGCGAGCAATTGGGTCGAATCGGCTTTCAAATCCAACAAATCCAGCACTTCTGCGGTGTCGCGCATTTGCGGAATGGCTTTTGGCGACACAAACGAGCCAAAATCGAGCGTATGAAAACCAACACGTAACAACGAATTGATATATCTCGCCTTCACTTCGGTCGGAATAAATTCTTTGATGCCTTGCATCGCATCACGTGGACATTCAATAATTTGTAACATACACTTTGTAAATTTATAATTTGGTTTTACCTCGAAACACACTTTTCCTCCTTCCCTTCGGGAGGGCTGGGGTGGGATTTACTGGGGGGGGCGTTTTTTTAATCAAAAAATTGCATTTTATTTTTATTGACCACGCCCAACACGCGCCCGCGTAATTTTTCGCCGACGTGCGGAGAATTTTTTGAAATGGAACGAATGTCTTTTTTTTCTAAAACAAAATCGGCATTTGGCTCAAAGATAGTCAGATTTGCGTGGCTGCCGACTTCAATTTTTGGAATCGGGATTCTCAACACGTTGCGCGCCCCAATCGTCCATTTTTCTATCAAAAAAGAAAGTGAAAATGTATTTTGCAACGTCAAATTGGTCAATGCAAAAGCCGTTTGCAAGCCAATTGCCCCAAAATCGGCGTATGGAAATTCAAGATTTTTGGCTTCTTCGTCATGTGGAACGTGGTTGGTGGCGATAAAATCTATGGTTCCGTCTTTCAAACCTTCGGTCAGCGCGGCAATGTCCGTTTTGCCTCGAAGCGGCGGCATGACCTTGAAA
>JBJOPA010000197.1:0-7706 GCA_046051005.1 Bacteroidota bacterium | reverse complement strand
CACTCACTTTAAATTTATTAGAAATAACGATGAAAAAAATATTTTTAATTTTCTATTTACTTTTTCTACCTTTTTTGAAAGAGAAAATGAACGCACAATCGGGCTTACAAATCGTAACGACGGTTCATTATGGCAAAATGGCAAAACATTCTAAAAAAATATTGTTTACGCCCCCCCCCCCCAGTATCGCCACCGAAATCAGGGCAGAATGGCAGTTGGGTGGGCAAAAAATATGGCACGAGTGGACGGGTTTTCCGCGTGTGGGCGTGGGTGTGTTGCGCTATCATTTGGGCGACCATCAGATTTTTGGCGATGCCTACGCTGTTTTTCCAACGTTGAATCTCAAACTTTTTGGCGGCGAAAAATGGCGCATGAACTATGTGTTGGGTTCAGGTGTTGGCTATTTGACGAAGCGTTTCAATCCCATCGAAAACCCAACGTTCAACGCCATTGGCTCGCATCTCAACAACATCACGACGATGCGCTTTGATGTGGAGCATAAATATTCTAAAAAATTAGCCATTTTTGGTGGATTGAGTTTGACACATTTTTCAAATGGTGGGTCGCAATTGCCCAATTCAGGCATCAATTTGATAGGCGGAAACGTGGGTTGTGTCTATGCGCTCGCGCCTGTTGAAAAAAAATCTTGGCTCGATTGGCAACGTGCGCGTGGAATTGCCGTTATAGATACGCCACGCAATGTGTCGCGTCGGCGTTGGGGCGCGTCGGTTCGGTTCGATGTCGGTTACACCGAAAGTTCGACTTGGGGCGGTCCGCGCTTGCCGATTTACATGGCTTCGGCGGCGTTGATACGAAATTCGGGGCAAACGCGGCGCACGCATTTGGGCATCGAAGCCGAGCAAAACCAAGCAGTTTATCATTTCTATCAAGACGTTCGTGCCACAGATGACAAGGGAAAAGACCAAATTGGCGCAAATCGCTTGTCTGTTTTTGCTGCCGAAGAGTTTGTTTTTGGCAATTTTTCGATTTATTTGCAACCCACTTTCTACGTCAGTCAGTCTTGGTCGAATTTGTTGCAAGGACGTTTTTATAATAAACTCGGTTTTCGAGTTTTCACGCCCGAAATTGGCAAACAGCGCGGACAACTTTTTGGAGGGATTTACATCAAAGCACATATGTTTACTGCTGAATATATTTCACTCGGTGGCGGAGCCATTTTTTGAGAAAAATAAATAACAATGATTTCTAATAGACAACTGTTTTTACAACATCTGGCGCAGACCAGCCAAACGCCACTTGCCGTCGAAATTGACCATGCCGAAGGCTGTTGGTTGTTCCCAACGCCCTCCGAAAATGCGCCGATACTGGGGGGGGGCATTCTTGACCTCATCGCGGGCATCGGCGTGAGTGCCGTCGGGCATCGTCACCCAAAAGTATTGGCTGCAATAGAATTACAGTTAAAAAAATATTTGCATACGATGGTGTACGGCGAGTTCGTTTTATCGCCACAAGTGGAATTGGCAACTTTGTTGGCAAAACATTTGCCGCCGTCGTTGGATTCGGTTTACTTGACAAATTCAGGAACCGAAGCTGTAGAAGCTGCCATGAAATTGGCAAAACGGCTCACCAATCGCTCGGAAATTGTGGCGATGAAAAATGCTTATCACGGCAGCACACACGGCGCAATGTCTTTGAACTCGGACGATTATTTTACCCAAAATTATCGCCCCTTGTTGCCCGATATTCGGCATTTAACTTTTGATTGCGAATTTTGTTTACAACAAATCACCCCTAAAACGGCGGCGGTTGTAGTCGAAACGGTGCAAGCCGAAGCGGGCATTTTTCCACCGTCAAAAAATTATATGAAGGCACTTCGCGCACGTTGTACGGAAGTCGGTGCGTTGCTGATTTTAGACGAAATTCAAGTAGGAATGGGTCGAACGGGTACACTTTGGGCGTTTGAACAAGAAGAAATCGTGCCTGACATCTTGCTTTTGGCAAAAGGTTTGGGCGGTGGAATGCCGATTGGAGCCATGATTGCCTCGCGTGAACGCACGCAAGCCTTTGCGCAAAACCCGATTTTGGGGCATATCACGACGTTTGGAGGACATCCAGTTTCGGCTGCGGCTGCGACTGCAACCCTAAAAATATTGACAGAAAGCGATTTAATCGAAAAAGTGAAAGAAAAAGAACAACTTTTTTTGAGCCTTTTGAAACACAAACGCATCAAAACAGTGCGGTCGAGGGGATTGTTTATTGGCGTTGAATTAGAAAATTTTGATATTTTATGGCGCGTTATTGAGCTTTGTTTGCAGCGAGGCGTGTTGACGGATTGGTTTTTGTTTAACAACAAGACGATGCGGATTGCGCCGCCGCTCACGATTTCGGAATCTGAAATTCGTTTTGCTTGCGGCATCATTTTGGGAGCATTAGACGAAATTTAAAGCGTTTTTGTTCAAAAAAATAGCAAAATTTGGTTTGGATACTGGGGGGTGGCTTTTTACGCATAATTTTGAAATGATTTTTTATTTTTCTACATCATGTTTATTTTTTAACGTATTTTTGCCGCCTTTAAATCGTCTTTCGTCGAAAAACTTTTTTGCGAAATAAGAAAAAACGATTTTTGTTTCTTTTTGTACCACATCAAAATTAAAAATTGATTTCACCGATGCGTTTATCGTTTCAGATAGCCCGCCGTTATTTGTTCGGCAAAAAAACTACGAATGCCATCAACGTCATTTCTGGGATTTCGATTTTGGGCTTGTCGGTTGGTGCGGCGGCGTTGCTGTTGGTGTTGTCGGTGTTCAATGGTTTTGAAGATTTATTGTCGGCAATGGTCGGCAAATTCAATCCAGATTTGAAAGTGACGGCGGCAAAAGGCAAGTTTTTTGCAGTTTCGGATTCGCAAATGTTACAAATCCGAAACCTGCCAAATGTGCAAGCGGTTTCGCAAAACATTGAAGAAGTTGCTTTTTTTGAATATGGGGCAGGTCAAGATTTTGGTATTTTGAAAGGTGTTGACAGCCTTTTTCAAACGGTGGTAAACATTGACTCGACGATAAAAGAAGGTACATTCCATGTCGGCGGCGCAGCAGACAATCGCGTGGTTTCAGGCGCAGGATTGAGCAATCGGCTTGGAATTGATGTGGAAGTTGCCTATCCCATTAGCATTTTTATGCCCCGTCGAGTGGCTGTGGGCGCGCTCGAACAGCCGTTCAAAAAACGGTTGGCGATTCCAAATGCGACGTTTTCGGTGCAACAAGAACTGGACGACAAATATGTGTTGACAAATATTGATTTGTTGCGCGAATTGTTGGATTTGGAGGGTGAAGTTTCCGCGCTCGAATTTCGACTAAAAGATGTGTCAATTGGTGAAAAAACAAGTAGCGAAATTGCAAATATTTTAGGTCAACAAAACGTAGTGATTAAAAATAGATACGAACAAGATGAATCTGTTTTAAAAATCGTGAATGTGGAGAAATGGATGGCGTATGCAATTTCGATTTTGTTGATTGGTTTGATTGCCTTTAATATGGTCGGTACGTTGTGGATGATGGTGTTGGAAAAGAAAAACGACATCGGCATTTTGCGGGCGATGGGTGCGCACGACCATTTGGTGCGCAATATTTTTTTAGCAAAAGGGCTTTGGTTTTGTATTTTGGGCTTTGGTTTTGGCTCTTTGATTGCCATTAGTTTATATGCCTATCACGTCTATTCGGAGTTTGGGATTGTGCGTTTGCCGCCCGGTTTTATGATTGACCGCTACCCGATTTCGATGCGTTGGACTGACTTTTTGGTGACGGCGGTTACGATTGCGGGCGTGGGTTTGTTGGCTTCGTTGCCTGCGGCGATTCGCGCAAAAAATATTTCGACGGTCATTAGACAAGAATAAATTACTTTGAATCCATAAAAAAGGCTACCCCCCAGTATAAATCCCCCCCCAGCCCCCCCGAAGGGAGGGAGTTTTCAATTTTCCCGAAGGAAGAAGGAAAATTATATTTTTTAGAAAAAAAATTTTAATTACAAATTATTCAAAATAGAAAATGGAATTAGCGGTCAAGATTGGTCAATTGTTATTGAGTTTGTCAATCCTAATTATTTTGCACGAGATGGGACACTTTTTCCCTGCTCGTTGGTTCAATACGCGAGTTGAAAAGTTTTATTTATTTTTCGACCCATATTTTCACCTTTTCGAGAAAAAGGTGGGCGAAACACGGTATGGCATTGGTTGGTTGCCGTTGGGCGGCTACGTAAAAATTGCGGGCATGGTGGACGAAAGCATGGACACCGAAGCACTCAAATTGCCCCCGCAGCCTTGGGAATTTCGCTCGAAACCAGCTTGGCAACGACTCATCATCATGTTGGGCGGCGTTACGGTCAATTTTTTGCTGGGCATCGCCATCATTGCAGGCATGTTGATGTATTATGGCGAAGAAAGTTTGTCGCTCAACAATGCAAAATATGGTATTTCGATTGACACGTTGGGCAAGCAAATTGGTTTGCAAGACGGCGATAAAATCTTGAAAATCGGCAATAAAACGGCGGCTGACCTTCGCGCAGACGATGGCGGCAAGAGCATTCAACGCGAAATTTTGATGTTGGGCAGTAACAAAACCATCGAAGTAGAACGCAATGGCGTAGCCACCACCATCAATTTACCGCCAGACGTTTCCAACTTTTTGATACTTCCTGAAAATCAGAAAAAACCACTTTTCACGTTGTTGATGCCTTTTGTGGTAGGCTCGATTCCAGGCGATAGCCACAATGCCGCTTCGGGTTTGAAGGTAGGAGATAAACTGCTTTCGCTTGATGGAAAACCGATTTTGTTCCAACAGCAGTTTGAAACATTGGCGCAAGAGTTGAAAGAAAAAACCGTTGCCTTGCGCGTATTGCGCGAGGGAAAAGATACGATTTCTTTGAATGTGTTGATTAACAAAGATGCAAAAATTGGATTTGGCGTTGATTTGAATCTCGAAAAATATTTTAGTATTGATAAAAAAACATATGGCGTAGGCGAAGCCCTCGTGGGTGGCGTACAACGTGCATTTGGTTTCATCGGTACGCAAATTACGGCTTTTGGAAAAATGTTTCGTGGCGAAATCAAAACCAAAAATGCAATTGGTGGCTTTGACGTAATTGCCGAACAATTTGGTGGCGTATGGATCTGGGAACGTTTTTGGCACATGACGGCTTCGTTGTCGCTTGTTTTGGCGTTCATGAATTTGTTGCCGATTCCAGGTCTTGACGGCGGACACGTGGTGTTCACCCTCTACGAAATGTTGACAGGCAGAAAACCAAATGAGAAATTTATGGAATATGCCACACTCGTAGGCATTGCCCTCATTTTGGGTTTGATGTTGTACGCAAATATTTTCAGAAGATGGTTTTAAGCTAAAAAATAGCCCCCCCCAGTATAAAAGCAAAAAAAACTGCCTCACGTGTGTGTGAGGCAGTTTTTTTTTGAATACATTTTTATAAAGAATTATTCTTCTGCACCTACGTAGCTTTTTTCCTTGATGAAAGGCGAACACAACATAAACAAAACTGCTGTTGCGAAGCAAATGCCTGTAAACAACCAAAAGAATTTTGCGCCTTCAAATTGTGCAAAAAATCCATGTGCCTTGATGTTGTTTTGAATGATGGAAACCAAAACGTTACCCAACGTAACCGACAACAAATAACAAGCCATGATGGTTGATTTCATCGAAGGCGGTGCTTGTGTGTAGGCATATTCCAAACAAGTAATGGAAACCAAAACTTCGCTTGCCGTCAAGACCACGAACGCCAAGATTTGCCATGCGATGTTGGGTGTTTGTCCTGCGTCAATCCATTGTTGGATAATCGCAATCACCACAAACGACAACGCCGCGATGAAAAAACCAGCTCCAATCTTGCGCAAAGGCGTAATTTTCAAACCAATTTTATTTAAAAAAGGAAATAGGAAAAAATCAAAAAATGGAATAAATGCCAAGATAAAACCAGCATTTACAAACGAAATTTGTTCAGCTTCCCATTTGATGCCCATGAAATTCAAGTCCATTTTTTTTGCTTGCACGACCCATTCCGATTGGCTTTGGTCCCAAAGCGACCAGAAAATAGGAACAAATGCAAACACCGCCAACACGCGATAGACCGAACGGATTCCGTCAATTGATTTTTCGCCGTAGCGTTTTTCTGCGTTTTTGAAACCACCGTTTACCAATGCGTAAAGGCTGATGCCAACAAAATTTCCGGGCGTAGCGAACCATTGTTTGTTGAAAATCAAGGCAACTGCGATAATCATCAAAGCCCATGCGCCCACAATCGGACCTGTTCCTCCTTGAAAGTCTGGACCGAAAATTTCTTTACTATAACGGTCAAAAATCAAGTAACTCGCTACCAAAGTGAGGAGCGAAGTCCAGAAGATGACTGCTTTGTTTTCGTCACCTTTGGGTGCTTTGCGCACGTATTTGTCGCGTCCCAAATAGAAAAAGATGGTTGCAATTATCATCGCAATCGCGGGTACGCCGAAGGCAACACGCGCTCCAAAATTTTTGTTCAAATAAGGAATTGCAATAATAGACAACAACGAACCTGCATTGATAGCGGCGTAAAATGCGCTAAATGCCTTTGAAATCAAGTGCGAATTACTGTCATCAAATTGGTCGCCCACGTTGGCGGATACGCATGGTTTGATACCGCCTGCGCCAATGGCTATCAACATGAGGGAAGACAAAAAAAGCGACTCGTTGTCCACAAAAACGGCAAGCATCACACCGCCAATCGCATAAACGATTGATAAATATAAAATCGTTTTATATTTTCCCCAAAACCAGTCTGCAATCATGCCGCCAAACATGGGCAACAAATAGCACATGGCGACAAAATCGTGTGTTTTCGCATTTGCCGTCGCTTCGGCAGCTTGTACGATAGCTGGGTCGGTTGATTTGCTGGCATTGTAGAATTGCGCAATCAAAAAAGTCGTCAAAATCGCCCGTAAACCGTAATAATTGAAGCGTTCCGCCGCTTCGTTGCCCACGATATACGGAATCGCGCTTGGCATTTTATCTGATTTTACCACAGGCGGACGCGGTCCCTCGTCTTTTTTAAACTCTAACTGGTCATCTAAAATTTCTGACATAAATTATTATTTTTTATTTGATTTTATCAAAAAATCAGGTTGGTTAATGAAAAATATTTTTTTTTATCGCCGAAAGATAGAAAGAATTTTAATAAACAACGGCATTTTCGGTAGAAAAATGGGTGTTAAAAAATCGTTAATGTTTATGTGTTGACGTGCGTTCTGTATTTTTTTTTAAAATTTGACGAATTTTTTCTCTTAAAATCTCATTTTTACCAAGAGGAAAATTATAAAATCCCTTGAAATTAGTCATTTGCGATAGCGCGTCCGCAAGTTGAAAATGAGTTTGCGATTCAGAAAAACAATATTTTTGGTTTGAAAAATAGGTTGCCAAATATTCCTGTTCCGTCTGACCGGGCGTTGGAATGAGAAGGACTTGCGAAATGCCCAACGCCGCCCAATCCATCAAAGAGGAATAGCCCGAACGACTGATTATGACTTTTGATTGATTGATTTTTATTTCTAATTCTTTTGAAATCAATAAGTTATGAATTTCAATATTTTTAAAATCATTTTTGATATTTGGATTTGGTTCATGCGTTCCGCGCACCCACAGAATTTGGCTATTGACGGTCAAAAATGGTTTACTCCCTCCCTTCGGGGGGGCTGGGGGGGGAATTACTGG
>JBJOPA010000196.1:0-2705 GCA_046051005.1 Bacteroidota bacterium | reverse complement strand
GCCTTCGGACAATGCCGAAAGCATCGAAAAAGCGTTTGCGAAAGAAGAAAATACGCAAACCCAATCCAAAGATGAGTTTCAAGAACGTGACATTGTCCGCATTTTGGTCGCTTTTGGCAATCAAATACACGACGAAGCCACCAACAGCACCGTCGGCGAATACATCCTTCACAACATCGAAGATGTAATGGAACATTTTGACAATGCGCTTTATAAAAAAATTGTCGTCAGCGTTGCAGAATTGCTGAAAACAGAACCCAGCGCGTTGAAAATAGACTTTTTTATGCACCACCCCGACAAAAATGTGCAACAATTGGCTGCCACGTTGTTGAGCGAACCTTGGCAATATTCGCCAAATTGGGAGGCACGACATAATTTGTTGATGAACACTCAAAAAATGCCTGAATTTAATTTTGATTTAGATTCAAAACTTGCTTTGCAACGCTTTAAATTGAAAAAAACTATCAAAGTAATGCAAATCAATCAGTTGAGAATCAAGCAAAGTAGCGATGCAGGCGACATAGAAAGTATGATGAAACACCTAAAAGTCCAAAATTATTTAATAGAAATGAGAAATAAACTCGCCGCAGAACTAAAAACCGTTGTTTTGAAGTAAAAATTGACTTACTTCCTCCCTTCGGGGGGATTGAGGGGGGACAAATACTGGGGGGGAGCTATTTTTACCCGTCGAAACTAAAAATATGACAATACGTAGAGAAAATAGTCTATAAATTTATAATTTCTAAAAGAAATAAAAGCCATGTTAGAACAATTCGGAAAGGAAATCAAAAATCTAATCGCAACCAATTTGCCGCAAGCGTTTAAACGGTTGGAAGAAACGTTGCGCGCCGAAAATCCACTTTCCGACAAACTAACGGCACAACAAGCCAGATTCAACATCATTACGCAAGACAAAAACGCAGGACAAGTGACCGACGACGTGTATCGGGTCGAATTGGTCAATATTTCTAACGCACTCAACGACATTGTCAACAGCATTACCGACGACGATTTGCGTTCGGGTTTGTCGGAATTGGGAAGGCAAATACAAATTCTTGATTTGTCCGAACCGTTGGGCGTGTTGAGCCTCGTGGACTGCGACCGAACCGCGCCAAGAGACTTCTTTTGGAACGAATTTGGGGAAAGAATGGGTCAACCGTATCAATTTTACTTTCTTCCCAGCAGCCCAACCCAACAACCCGATGGCTTCGCCGAAAGATTGGTTTGGGAAATCATTCAATTTGAACTGCAAGACGAGGAAAATGCCATTTGGTTTGAGCGCGACACTCGCAATAGCATGAGTCGTGTTAAAGTTTCTAAACTGCCCGTCGGTCCGACTACGCTTTTTTCTATCAATCAATTCAAAAAATATTTCAAAGGACATTTTCCGCAAGGAGAAACCGAGATTGAAGCATGGTTGGAAAACAGCGCAAACACATTACAATATCGCTACATCGTCTTTGTGTTTCGCATTGATGTGCGATTGGGGCTGACCAAACCTTTGTTGGATTATTTTGAATGGTTTATCACGACGTTTAGTAACATGGACGAGTCAAAACCTGCTTTTGTCTTTTTCTTTTTGTTAGACAAAACCGATTTTGATAAAAACGTGGATACCAAAATGTTAGACGATTTGAAAATATTGACTGACAAATACGAAAAAGCGACGGAAGTCATTCCGCATTTGACCCCTTTGTCACTCGACGATGTCCGAACGTGGTTCCGAGACAAAGGCGCGAGAGATGAAGCCCAATTAGAAGTTCTCATCAAGCTATTTGCGCAGCGTTATCAACTCAATGTCAACGACGCAACCACCGCCAATGTGGATATGTTGTATGCCCAAGAGCTACAAAAAATCGCTTTCGATGTCGTCAATAAAGTAAAAGTATAAAAAAAGAATAAGCCCCCCTCAATCCTCCCAAAAGGGGGAAGAAATGAATTTTCATTCAAAAGCAATAAAAAAAAGTTCCGTAGGGACGATTGTTATATTAGCGTGGCGTTTCAACGCCTCGCGGCGATGAAATATGCCCCCCCCCAGTATTTGTCCCCCTCCAGCCCCCCCGAAGGGAGGGAGAAATGGATTTTTAAGCATTTTCATTAAAAAAAAGAGCCTCGCACGTATGCGAAGCTCTTTTTTTAGGGTTTTATAAAGGATAAATTATTATTCAAAGAAACGAACGACACCCGTTTCGATGTCATACATGCCGCCTACGATTTTGATTTTACCTTCGTTTTCATACGAGGCGATGAGCGGACTTTCTGCTTTAATCCTTTCGATGCTGTTCAATACGTTTTGTTCCGCCACTTTATCTACAAAATAATAATTGCCACCCGTTCGGTCGGTTGTCACCGTCGTTTCTTTGGCAATTGCAGGTTGAACTTTGTCTAACAAGGTTGTCAAATTACCCAATTTCACGTGATTACACGCGCCCGCAATGGCTCCACACTTCGTATGACCCAACACGACAACCAACTTAACGCCCACTGCGTGTACGCCAAACTCCATGCTACCCAAAATGTCTTCATTCAAGATATTCCCTGCAATCCGAACGCTGAAAATATCGCCTAATCCCAAGTCGAACACGTGTTCCGTCGTGGTTCGGCTGTCGATACAACTCAACACGACGGCAAACGGATTTTGCCCAAACGCCGTAGCGTTTACTTGATGTTTTAAATACTTCTCCGCACGTGTACCATTGACAAAA
>JBJOPA010000195.1:0-3497 GCA_046051005.1 Bacteroidota bacterium | reverse complement strand
AACAAGGAAAACTGACAAACAATTACAGGTCAAAACCGTTTAAATTTTAAAATAAAATATTTTTTTTATGAAAATTTAGTCTTGTGTCATTAACTTTGTTGTTTATTTAAAAAATATAAATAATTTCGTCAATTTCTATGCCAAAACAAACATAAAACAACATTTTTCTTTATAAAAAACCTAAAAAAATTCAAAAAAATAGGCGTGCGCTTTACGGGAACAGGGCTGCGCTTTACAAGGACAGGGCAAAAAAGTGAAAGAACAGCCCTAAAAAGTGAAAGGACAAGCCAAAAAAGTGAAAGAACAGCCCCGAAAAGTGAAAGGACAAGCTAAAAAAGTGAAAGAACAGCCTTAAAAAGTGAAAGAACAAGCCTGCGCTTTACGGGAACAGGGCTGCGCTTTACGGGAACAACGCAAAAATTTGAGAAAAAATAGCGTTTTCAACCAATAATATTGTTAAATTAACGTTTTTGCCGCAAGGCGTTGGGCGTTTTCTTCCCTCTTTCGGGGGGATTGAGGGGGGACCGCACCTTGCAAAAAGATTTTTTTTCAACAAAAATGCCCCCCCCCAGTATAAAACGCCTTTTTTCCTACAAAACACAAAAACATTTCGCTGAAAAAGGTATAAATTATTTTAAAAATGTTATTTTTGAGCCAAATTTAGAAATAGATTATCATTTGAAAACATATTCACCGACGCTGCGGGCGTTAGATTTTTAGAATATAAACTTATATATTTTATGTTTTATGCAAAAGAAGGGCAACGCGACTTGCCGCCATTTGAATTCAATTCAAAAATGAACGACCCCTCGCTCTATATGCCATCGGACGGGCTGGTAGATGCGGTAAATGTGGCACTCGCCATCGGTCAACCGCTTTTGCTGACGGGCGAACCCGGCACGGGCAAAACGCAACTGGCATATCACTTGGCGCATTTCTTTAAATTGGGAAAACCATTGTTGTTCAGTGCGCAAACTACGTCCGTTGCCAACGATTTGTTCTACCGATACGACGCTTTGGGGCATTTTCAATACAATCGAAACAACCCGACCGCGTTGACAATTGCCGAAGTGGAAGAAAAATATATCCGTTACCAAGCATTGGGCGAAGCAATTAAAGAAAACAAGCGCGCTGTTGTGTTAATTGATGAAATAGACAAAGCTCCGCGTGACTTGCCGAACGATTTGTTGTTGTCCATCGAAAAATTGCGGTTTACGGTTCCCGAAATCGGCGAAACTTTTGAAACGCAGAGCAACAATCGCCCAATAATCATCATCACCTCGAACTCTGAAAAGAATTTACCAGAGGCTTTCTTGCGCCGCGTGACGTATTTTCACATCAGTTTTCCTGATGCGACAACGTTATTACAGATTTTAAATAAAAAATTTGACGGCATCAACGACGCGCAGTTAGCGGAAGTAATAATACATTTCAATAACATACGAAATAGCAAAACGGTTCGCCTCAAAAAGAACCCCGCGACCGCCGAACTCATCTTTTGGGTGATGTATTTGCAAAAAGAAAAGTTTGATTTCTTAAAAATCAATCAAAAAATGGACGAAAAGAATGCCGCGATTTTAAAAACCAGCTATTCCATTCTCGCAAAAAATCAAGATGATTTAATTGCATTGAAAGGAAAATAAGAAAATGGGCATAAAAAAAGCACCCCCCCAGTATCAAACCACCAAAAATGGCAAAAGATACTGGGGGGGTGCTTTTTTTTAGTAGAAAATCATATTTTTTTCGCCAAATGTAGCAAAAATGTATATTCCATCGCTATTTCTCTAAACCTTTCCCACCGTCCCGACGCGCCTCCGTGACCTGTTTTCATGTTGCAATACAAGAAAAGCGGCGTTCTTGGATTGGTTTTCAACGTTCGGAGCTTTGCGACCCACTTGGCAGGCTCCCAATATTGCACTTGCGAGTCATGTAACCCCGTTGTGACCAACATGGCTGGATAATTTGCCGCCGTGACGTTGTCATAAGGCGAATAAGTTTTGATATAATCGTAATAAATTTTATCTTTTGGATTGCCCCATTCATCAAATTCGCCTGTGGTGAGCGGAATAGTCTCGTCTAACATGGTCGTGACCACGTCCACGAAAGGAACGGCAGCAATCACGCCGCGCCAAAGCTCTGGTCTCATGTTGATGATGGCTCCCATCAACAATCCGCCCGCCGAACCGCCCATCGCGAACAGATTTTTTGAAGAAGTATATTTGTTTTCAATCAAATATTCCGCACAAGCGATAAAATCGGTGAACGTATTTTTCTTTTTCAACATTTTACCGTCTTCGTACCACTTTCTCCCCATTTCTTCGCCGCCGCGAATGTGCGCAATGGCAAATGCAAAGCCTCTATCCAACAAACTCAGTCGAGTTGCGGAGAAATAAACGTCCATCGAATGCCCATAACTTCCGTAAGCGTACAACAAAAGCGGTTTTCCTCCATTTTTTCTAAATTTATCTTTTCGATAAACCAAAGAAATAGGAACTTTCACGCCATCGGCAGCCGTTGCATATAATCTTTCTGACTTATAACGGGCAGCATCAAAGGATTCTCCGTTGGTTCCTGCCAAAATTGGGTCTTGTTTGAGCAACGTTTTTTGTTTTGTCAACACATCGTATTCATAAACCGAATTTGGCGTGGTCAACGACGTGTAAGTTACGCGAACTTTGTGCGTGTTTGGCGTAGGATTTACGCCCGTCGAAATAGTAAATGCCTTTTCTCCGAAATTGAGATAATGATTTTTGATTTTTTTTGACTTTTCCCACCCACAAATCTGCAATTGTGTGATGCCTTCGGTTCGTTCATATAAAATATAGAAGTCATTAAACAAAGCGATTCCTTCCAACAGCGTTTCTGCGCGGTGCGACACAAATTCCGTCCAAGATTCCACCGAAGTTTGGTCGGTTGGACACGTCATCACGCGGAAATTGAGTGCGTCGAGGTTCGTAGTAATAAAAAATTTGTCGTTAAAATGGTCAATCGAATATTCTAAATCGCGTTTTCGAGGCGCGAAAAGTTGAAATTCGCCCATCGGTTGGTCGGCTTTCAAGGTTCTAAACTCATTTGAAACCGTAGAACCTGAACCAATGATGATGTGCGTTTTGTCCCGACTTTTATAAATGTAAGTATTGAACGTTTCATCGGTTTCGTGCCAAACGCATTCGTCTTGCGCCTGCGTGTGACTCCATTGATGTCTAAAAATCTTATAAGACCGCAACGATTCGTCTTTGACGGTATAAAAAACGGTCTGATTGTCACCGCCCCACACGAGGCTGCCCGTCGTATTTTGAATTGTTTTTTCGAGTATTTCGCCCGTCAACAAGTTTTTGAAATGAATGGTATAAATCCTTCGACTGACGGTGTCCACGCCATACGCCACCCACTCGTTGTTGGGACTAATCGCCATGCCGCCGACTTGAAAATACTCAAAACCTTTTGCCATTTCGACTACATTCAAGACAATTTCTTCTGCGGCAGCGGCTTCGATG
>JBJOPA010000194.1:0-5317 GCA_046051005.1 Bacteroidota bacterium | reverse complement strand
CCCGATGTCGTTTTGTCGGACATTCAGTTGTCGGACGGTTTGAGTTTCGAGATTTTCGAGCGCGTGCGCGTCACTTGCCCCATCATTTTCACGACGGCTTATAACGAATACGCCATTCGCGCCTTCAAAGTCAATTCGATTGACTATTTGTTGAAACCGTTTGGACTCGAGGATTTGCAAATTTCTTTCGACAAATTGCTGGATTTACGCGCACAAACGGCTCAAAATGCGCCGCAAAACTCGCCCGAAACCCAACTCGATGCGTTCCGCGCCGTCATGCAACAACTCCAAAAACCGCAACAAAAGCCTTACAAAACGCGATTTATGGTCAAAATTGGCGAACAACTGACGAGTATCGCCATCGAAGATATTAGTTATTTTTTTAGTGAAGAAAAAATAACTTGGCTTCGCCACGCCACGACGGGACGCAAATATCCGATTGATTACAACCTCGAAGAAGTGGAAGATTTTGTGTCACCACAACTATTTTTTCGCCTCAATCGCAAGTTTATTGCCTCCATTTCAAGCATAAAATCGGCAATTGCGTACTCAAATAGTCGCCTAAAAATCGTGTTGCACAACCCACCGAACGCCGAAGACATCATCATCAGCCGCGAAAAAATGCAGCCTTTCAAAGAATGGTTGGACAGCTGATTTTTGTTAAAAATTATTTTAAAAAATAATATGAAAGTTTTAGTGATTCGTTTTTCGTCCATCGGCGATATTGTGTTGACAACGCCCGTTTTGCGTTGTTTGAAGGAACAATTGGGTGCAGAAGTTCATTTTTTGACTAAAAATAGCTTCGCCAGCCTTGTCGAAAGCAATCCGAATGTGACAAAAGTTTGGAAAATCGAAAAAGAAGTTTCTGAAATTGCCCCCATTTTGAGCCGTGAATCGTTTGACGTGGTGATTGATTTGCACAAAAATTTGCGGTCGTTTCAAGTGCGTTTGTTGTTTTTGAAGGCGCGTTATTTTTCTTTTTCAAAACTGAATTTTCAAAAATGGCTTTTCGTCAATTTCAAGCTCAATCGAATGCCAAAATTGCACATCGTTGACCGATATTTGAAAACCCTCGCCCCACTCGGCGTGGTGAATGACGGCAAAGGTTTAGATTTTTTTATCCCAACGAAAGACGAAATTTCGATTGCCGATTGGTCAAAAAACGAATTAAAACCTAACGAATATATTGCATTTGTCATCGGTGCTGCACACGCCACAAAACGCCTTCCAGCCGAAAAAATTGTCGAATTTTGTCAGAAAATGCCACAAAAAATTGTCTTGTTAGGTGGAAAAGACGAGTTTGAACTCGGCGAACGCATCGCGCACGAGGCAGGCGCGCACGTAAAAAACGCTTGTGGTTCGCTGAATTTGAACCAATCCGCCAGCGTCGTCAAACAGGCGCAAGCCGTCGTGACACACGACACGGGTTTGATGCACATTGCCGCCGCTTTTCAGCAAAAAATTGTGTCCGTTTGGGGCAATACGGTGGCGGATTTGGGCATGTATCCCTATTTTGGGTCGCCGAATTTGGCGGGTCGGACGGGGTCAGATTTTCAACTCGAAGTGGCGGGTTTGTCTTGTCGTCCGTGTTCCAAAATTGGTTTTGATGGTTGTCCAAAAAAACATTTTGACTGCATGAATCGGCAAAAATGGACACCCGAAGCCGCCCAATTCGTTGAAAAATGACAAAAAAAAACCGCTCGACAACTCGAACGGTTTTGAAATTACTTTCGTAATGTGCTAATGTAAAAATGAATTTATAGTATTTTTTATCGAAACGTAATCAATCCACCAACGTGTCTAACAACGTCGCAAAATCGGTGGCGGCATGTGGAAATTCTGACGCAATCGCCTCCAATTCGAGGTAACAAAAGCCCGTATTTTTGAACATCACGCGCAACTGAACTTCGCTGAAACCGCGCAAAATGGCACTGTCAGACTCATAAACGCTATGAAAATGCTGCCGTTGCAAGGTTTCGACCCAATAAGGACTGTTGAATTTTCGTTTTTCGTTGATGCCGCGCACGTAGCCGAGTTGTTCCATTTTCTCCCCAATCATGTGATAGAAATGCATCATATTTTTGTCCGAAAATTTGGTCAATGCGGGGTGAATCCGAAAACTTTTTGAGTTCGCAGTCGAGATAAAATCCACGCCTTCGTCGGTGCAAAACGGTTGTCGCTGATGCACGTCGTATTGGTCGCGCAACCACGCACCCGTGCGGTAGCAATGCGGCGAATTGCGCCATTGGCGATAATCCGCAATTTCTTCTTTCGTCAGCTGTGTTGCGCTTTGTGTGGCTTGATTGCCCAAAACACCCGTTCGCAATTCTGGATTTTTTTGAAATTTGTTCTGAAAATATGTAATAACTTTCGACATTGCACCTTATTTTTATACGACGTATTATGAAACAATCTAATGAAAAGAAAAGCGATTTGCGATTGAAAATCGGCTTTCTTGGTTAATCTAAAAAAAAAATCAAATGGGCAAATTCGGCTTTCGTCAAGCTGTAAAACTACGATTTAGACGTGCGTTTTACAAAAGGTTTCCCAAAGATAGCCACAACTTCAAATAACTTGATTGTTTTTCCTTATGCGTTTGCATAAAGTTAACATATCGAAAAAAAACAACTTAATATTTTGTCAAGCAATCAAAACTTTTCATAGAAAAAAATGTTTTTAACCAAATTAAAATTGAATATAAGAATTAAATATTATAAAAATTTTAATAAAATTTGGTTCAACAATACTTCAAAAAGCCGCTAAAAATGCCCAATATACTGGGGGGGGGCTTTTTTTATGAAAAATAGAAATAAAATTTATCGAAAAAGGTCAGGAATTTTTTTTGGGAAAAATTCAGGAATACATTCAAAAAAAAAAATATGGAAGGGGAATTAACTTGGTTTTGGAAGCACTGGTTTACGTTTTTTCTATTGCCACAAAAAAATATTTTCATACTTTTTTTTGAGCAAAAAGAATCGCCGTCATTTCAACTTTTTTCTAACTTTGCACGCTTAAAATTTTCTCGTTCAATTGTTCGGATAGTTTCTAATAGAAATTAAATATCATTCAACTTTTTCTTCATATATATTTTTTTTACTCCAAATGTCATTCCAAAAACATATATTCAATATAAATAAATTAAAAATATTATTAATTTTTAAATATCGTTAACATTTTTCCATAAAATCAAGTTATTTTTTCGCCAATTTCCTTAAAAATGATAAAAAATATTGATACACAAATCCATGATTTTCAACAAGAAATCTTGGAAGGCATCCCCCCAGTATTGCCGCCGTTTCAGGCACTTGATGCGACGGTTTCTCACGCGCCCGTGCGCGTTTCGGAGCTTTCGGACGACGAAAAACGCTTGGCATTGCGCAATGCGTTGCGCTATTTCGATGCCCAACATCATGCGGTTTTGTTGCCTGTTTTTGCAGAAGAATTGCGCCAATTTGGACGGATTTACATGCACTTTTTGCGTCCAAAACACGCCATTTATGCCCGACCGATTGACCATTATCCCGCGCAAACGCCCCAAGCGGCGGCAATTATGTTGATGATTCAAAATAATTTGGACAATAAAGTAGCCAAACACCCACACGAACTCATCACTTACGGCGGCAACGGCGCGGTTTTTCAAAATTGGGCGCAATATCGAATCACCATGCAATATTTGGCAAAAATGACCGAAAACCAAACACTCGTCTTGTATTCGGGTCACCCGATGGGTTTGTTTCCGAGTCATCGCGATGCGCCGCGTGTGGTGGTCACCAATGGTATGATGATTCCAAATTATTCAAAAAAATCAGATTGGAACAAATACAACGCGCTCGGCGTAACCCAATATGGGCAGATGACGGCGGGCAGTTTTATGTATATCGGACCGCAAGGCATCGTGCATGGAACCACGATTACGCTGCTCAATGCAGGGCGGCGGCTGGGTTTGGGTGCGCGAGATTTGGGCGGCGTGGTCTATGTCACTTCGGGTTTGGGCGGCATGTCGGGCGCGCAAGCGTTGGCTGCCATCATCACGGGTTGCGTGGGCGTGATTGCCGAAGCCGATGACGATGCGATAGACCAACGTATTGCAGATGGATATATTTCCAAAGATTTGGTTTTTAGTGATTTAGATATTTTATTAGAACAAATACGTTTTTATAAAGCCCAAAAACGTGGCATTGCACTCGTCTATCGCGGCAATATTGTGGCGTTGTGGGAAAAATTTGTTGCCGAAAAAATGAATATCGAACTCGGCAGCGACCAAACGAGCTTGCATAATATTGATGATTTGGGCTATGTTCCCATCGGTTTTTCGTTCAACGAAGCCAAAGAATTGTTGCTCACCAACAAGCCTGCGTTTGTCCGCGAAATTCGCAAAACATTGAAAAGACATGTAAAAGCCATCAATACATTATCCAAACGTGGTATGTATTTTTGGGATTATGGCAACGCATTTTTGAAGGAGGCAAACGAAGCAAAAGCCGACATCAAGGGCGATACACCGAGTGGTTTTCGATATCCTTCCTACGTCGAAGACATCATGGGACCGATGTGTTTTGATTATGGTTTCGGACCGTTTCGATGGGTCTGTACGTCGGGTTTGGAAGCAGACTTGGACGCTTCGGACGCAATTGCGGCGCGGGTGTTGCGCCAAATGTTAGATGGCGCACCAAGCGAAATTGTTGGTCAAATAAGTGATAATTTGGTTTGGATTGAAAATGCGAAACAAAATATTCCCATCGTAGGTTCTATGGCGCGCATTCTCTATGCAGATGCCGAAGGTCGAATGCGCATTGCAAAAGCCTTGAACGATGCCATTGCGACGGGTGAAATCAGTGCGCCCATTGTTTTAGGACGCGACCACCATGATGTTTCGGGAACCGATTCGCCGTTTCGAGAGACGGCAAATATCTATGACGGCTCGCGTTTTACGGCGGACATGGCGGTACAGAATTTTGTCGGCGATTCGTTTCGCGGAGCCACTTGGGTGAGTCTCCACAATGGCGGCGGCGTGGGTTGGGGCGAGGTCATCAATGGCGGTTTTGGACTCGTGATTGACGGCTCGAAAGATGCCGAACGCCGATTGACCCAAATGTTGCATTGGGACGTTAACAATGGTATCGCACGGCGTGCGTGGGCGCGCAATGCGGGTGCGGAATTTGCCATCAAACGCGCCATGCAAGCCGAACCCTTGTTGACCGTCACGCTCGCCAATCACGTGGACGATGATTTGATGAACCAATTGAGTTTTTAATACCAAAATATGCCCCCCCCCAGTATCTGACCCATTTTTTAGGGTTTTATACTGGGGGGGGCA
>JBJOPA010000193.1:0-7318 GCA_046051005.1 Bacteroidota bacterium | reverse complement strand
ACACCCCCCCCCCAGTATAAACGCCTATTTTATGCCTTTTTTTTAGGTTTTTTGATGGTTTCTGATGCTACTAATTCGCATTCTTTGTCGCTCAAATTACGTCCCCAAAGTGCAATTTTTTCCAGAATTGGTATCAGCGTTCGACCAAAATCGGTCATTTCGTATTCCACGCGAGGCGGCACTTCGGGATAAACGGTGCGTTTCACGATGCCATCTTCTTCCAACGTTTTGAGTTGCAGACTCAACATTTTTTCGGTGATGTCGGGAATGTGTTTTTTCAATTCTCCAAATCGTTTTTTTTCTTTCCGAAGATACCAAAGCACAACAGTTTTCCATTTGCCGCCGATAAAGCGCATCGTAATGTTCATTGCGCAATGATATTTATCGCCCCGCAACAACACTATTTTTTCTTCTCCATTTACTATCATATCGTTTTTACACTTTTTTTTCCCTTTTTTAAAAATATTTTGAGTTGTAACTAATTGACTATCAATATTTATCCAAAATTGGTACTCACTATCATTTGTGACAGTCTATTGTTTTTAGATAGTAAACAATTGTACCTTTGCACTGTTATTTTTATAGTAACGTCACAAAGTTACAGTAAATAACAATTATCAATTAGTTTTTTAACAAAAAAAAATAAATTTTATGAAAATTGCAGTATTTGGAACGGGTTCAGTAGGTCAAGCATTGGCAAATCGTTTGGCGGGTTTGTCACACAGCGTGGCGATGGGTACGCGCAACGTCGAAAATGCGTTGGCGAGAGACACAAAAGATGTTTACGGTACGCCGACGGTAACGGAATTTGTGAACGCAAATCCAACGATTTCCTTAAAAACTTACGCAGATGCCGCCAAAGATGCCGCCGTGATTGTGTTGGCAACAAAAGGCGATGGCGCACAAGCGGCGTTGGCTTCGGCGGGCAATATTGAAGGCAAAATCGTTTTAGACATCACCAATCCGTTGGATTTTAGCAAAGGTTTTCCGCCGACATTGTTCCTTTCCAATGACACGTCGTTGGGCGAAGTCTTGCAAGCGGCATTTCCGAAAACGCACATCGTGAAATCTTTGAACACCATGTATAACGGCTTGATGGTCAATCCACGTTCGTTGGGCGAAGACAGCACCGTTTTTGTAAGTGGAAATGATGCCGATGCAAAGGCAGTGATTGTACAAATTTTGAAAGAATTTGGTTGGAAAGATACCGAAATTTTGGATTTGGGCGACATCACCACAGCGCGGGGTACAGAAAGTTTATTGCCCATTTGGTTGCGCATTTTTGGAGCTACGCAAAATGGTTTTTTCAACTTCAAAGTCGCCACAGGCAAGTAATTTTTCCAAAAAAAACGGATTTATACTGGGGGGGGGGCATTTTTTGCATTTTTCCACAAAAAAAAACAAGTCTCACATCACGCGAGACTTGTTTTTTTTTAAAATTTTATCTGAAATATAAGCGCAACAAGTCCCCTTTTGGGGGATTTAGGGGGCTTTTTATACGTCATACGTCATTTCGACTTCGCTTGAAGTGGCACGCGCCTGGCAAGTTAGGATATATCCTGCTTTGATTTCGTCGTCGTCGAGGGCAAAACAAACGTCCATTTCTGCCGAACCTTTCAATACTTTTGCCATGCAAGTCGAACACGCGCCCGCCGTGCAAGAGTAGGGCGCATCGGTTTTGAGCGCGACCAACGCTTCTAAAATCGTTTTTCCTTTCGGAACAAACACTTCTATGCGCTTGCCGTGTAGATGAACGATGACTTTGGCTTCGTTGCCCACGTCGGTTTTTTTCGCTGCACCGCCACCGCTCAAAAAGTGTTCGATGTGTAGATTGGCTTTGTTTACGCCGCGTGCGAGCAATGCTTTTTCGGCGGTTGCCATCATGCCTTCGGGTCCGCAAAGGAAATATTCGGTTCCGTCTTTGGTCGTCACGGGATTTTTTTCAAAGAAATCGGTGAGGGATTTGGCATCAATTCTGCCTGTTTTGCCTGCCCAATTGCTTGTTTTTTTGCTAAACAACCAACCACCCGTTTTTTCTACTTTCGGACGGCTCAAAATATGCGTAACCGTCAATTGACCTTCATATTTTTTTTCTAATGCGTCTAATGCCGCCTTGAAAATAATGTCATCTTCTGACCGATTGCCGTAGAGCAAGCAAACTTGGCTCATCGGTTCTTCTTCCAAAATCGTTTTCAGAATCGAAAACAAGGGCGTAACACCCGAACCCGCCCCAATCAAAAAATAAGTTTTGGATTGACCGTGACTCATGGGCGTGAAAAAACGACCTTGCGGCGGCATCACGTCCACCACATCGCCTACCTTGACCGACTGATGAATGTGATTAGAAACCAATCCTTTCGGCACAATTTTGACCGAAACCGTCACATCTTTTTCGACGGGCGACGACGACATCGAGTAGGCGCGCCGCGCATCACCTTCGCTTCCAATCGGAAAACGAAGCGTCAAATATTGACCTTGCGTGTAGCGAAATGTTTCCGCCAATGCGTCAGGAATTTCAAAAGTGACCGAAACCGATTCGGCAGTTTCGGGATTTACCTGTTTAACTTTGAGTTTATAGAAATTCGTATCCATAATTTTTTTAAAATATAATAAACTTATTTTCAATTATTTATCCAATCGGCAATCCATTTTCGACTGCCCGTTCGAGTGCGAGCAACGTGACGGTTCCGTCTTCGGCGACGCTTCCCAATATCAAAAATTCGGAAATAAAATCAGCCACTTGTTTGGGCGGAAAGTTGACCACGCCCACGACTTGACGACCCAATAAATCTGATTTTTCATACAATTTAACCACTTGCGCCGATGTTTTTTTGATGCCAATTGCCGCGCCAAAGTCCACCCAAATTTGATAGGCGGGTTTTCGGGCTTTCGGAAAATCGCGCACTTCCACAATCGTTCCTACGCGCATTTCGACTTTTGCAAAATCGTTCCAATTAATAAAATCCATCATAAAATCAATTTAAACCACGATAAAAATCTAAACTTTCGATAATATACTGGGGGGGGGGCGTTTGGTTGATTTCCACCGCGCCCAACGCGGGCAACAAACTGAAATTGATGCGCGCCGCTTCATTTTTTTTGTCCTGTTGCATCAACGCCAAAAGCGCGTTATTGTTGAAATTTATGTCATTTTTTCCATAAATTTTCAAAATAAAATTCGTTACGGCGGTGACTTCTTCTTTCGGTAAACCTAAAATTTTGTGGCTCAACCACGTTTCGCAAATCATTCCGATGGCAACTGCTTCGCCGTGCAACAAGGGTTTTGGGCTTTCCAACGCCAAACTTTCTACGGCGTGACCAATCGTATGCCCAAAATTGAGGGCTTTTCGCAATCCTTTTTCAAATGGGTCAATTTCGACAATTCGCTTTTTTATTTCGAGAGAATGCTTTAAAAAAGTTGAAAAATCAATATTTTTTAAATTTTCCAAATTTTTGATGGCGTTCCATTGGTTTTTGTCGGCGATGAGCGCGTGTTTTACGATTTCTGCAAAGCCGCTTCGCAATTCGGCGGCGGACAAGGTTTTCAGAAATTGAGGAAAAACGAACACCGCTTTTGGATTTTGAAAAACGCCGATTGAATTTTTTACGCCCCCGAAATCAATGCCCAATTTGCCGCCGATGCTGGCATCAACTTGCGAAAGTAGGGTAGTCGGCAGTTGCAAAAATGGCATTCCACGCTTGAAAGTGGCGGCGCAAAACCCGCCCATGTCGCCAATCACGCCGCCGCCCAAATTGATGAGTAGCGTGTTTCGGTCGGCTTGCAGTTCAAAAAGTTGTTGCCAAATGTGTTGACACGTTTCTAAATTTTTGAATGTTTCGCCCGCGCCGATGCGAATGCGACTCGTTTTGTGAGCAGGAAAATGGTTTGAAAAAGGCTCGAAACAAAATTTCTCTGTATTTCCGTCGCAAAGAACGACAATTTTTTGATATTGCTGTAAAAAAATATTCCATTCGTTCCAATCGTTGCCGATAAAAATGGAATAATCCGCCAAATCAATTTTTTGCATAAAATTATTTTTTTTGATAATTTCTTGGTAAAAAATACTCCAAAAAACAGACCCCCCAGTATCCGACCCCTCAAAAAGTGAAATTAGGCGGTTGGATACTGGGGGGTGTCATTTTTTTGAATATTTTTTTATAAAATCAAATTTTTATATGGTTTTAACGTCCAAAACCATCATAAAATTCTTCTGCATATTTTTCATATCGTTTCAACAATTCGGCATTTTTGACTTCAATGTCCGTCAAATTGCTTCTGATGTCGGTGTGCATGGGCATGTACCAATCTTGTCCATCAAAATAAGTTCGCATATCTTTCATCTTGAACGAATAGCCATGTCGCGCATAAATGCCGTTTCTTGACATGCGAAGGTCGGGGGCTTGCATGTTTTCGACATCTTTTTCGGTCAGCAATCGGGAAGAGGCTTCGGGATAGAGACCCACGCTTGCGTCGTATTTAAATTGTCGTTTGACGAGCGAATATTTTTTGCCTTTCATTTTTTTATCATACGGAGTCCATTCGCCTTTTACGGTCAGATTTCCTGTTGAATCGGCATTTTTTGGGTCAATTTTGAAGACAAAATAGCCGTCATATTTGTTGGTTCCGTCTTCTTTTACCTCGAATCGGTACGTATTTTTTGCTTTGTCTTCAAAATATTTTCCTTTAAATTTTCGGTCATTTCCTGCGACGACAGAATAGCCACTCACCTTGTTAGAGTCGCCGATATTGTCCAAAACAATCGAAATTTTGTTGTCGCCAAACATGCCGACATAGAAACCCAACATGTCTTTTGGCGTTTTGATTTCGGCAGCTTTGGAGGGCGCATTGACGACGCTGTCGGCTACGAGGGCGACTTTTTCGCCCGAAGCTGCCAATTTTGTCACCGTAGATTGTTGTTGAGACGCATTTGGGTCGGTTGCCGAACCCGACGACGAACCGCCGCCACAAGCCGTCAAACCAAGCGATAAACAGATAGAAAAAATTGCAAAATGTTTCATTTTCTCTTTAATTTTTTTAATTCTAATTTTGTTGAAAAATAAATAATTTCGTTCAGTTTTATTTCGGTTTTTTTGGGAGGGGTAAAAAAAAATTTTCCAAAAATACGGCATATTTCTGTATCTTCGTTTCATAAAATTAAAAAAAGTTACAAAAAAAATAAACGTTATTTTTAAATAATTGAAAATCAGTTCATTATAGGTTTGAAAAAAAATATTTCGTCGGTTCGATTTTGGTTTCAGGCATTTTTGTATGTGTTTTTGGGTTGGTTTTCGTATTTGATGCTGGAAATCACATGGCAATATATTCCTATTCAAACGGACGTAGCTTTTTTGCGCATCAAGCAACAATATATCGAAAATAAAGTATGGTTGACGGCTTTTTTTATCCACGTTTTCACGTCCATGTTTGCGCTGTTGTCGGGTTTTACACAATTTTCGCCGCGTATTTTGCGTAAAAATCGGTTGTTGCATCGCCGAATTGGTTATTTTTATATTTTTAATATTGTCTTTGTGACGGGTCCGTCGGGCTTCATCATGGGGCTTTTTGCGAATGGCGGTTTGACTTCGCGGGTGGCGTTTGTGCTGCTTTCGATTTTGTGGATTGGCACGACGGCGATGGCTTGGCGACGGGCAATGCAACGCGATTTTGTAGCGCATCGGCACTGGATGATGCGTTCCTACGCGCTCACGTTGTCGGCAATTACGCTGCGGGTTTGGAAAATGGGTTTTGCCGTTTTTCTGGCGATGCCGCCGCTCGATACCTACAAATTGGTGGCTTGGTTGGGCTTTGTGCCGAATTTGTTGCTGGCAGAATGGCTTATTTTTCGAGAAAAGCCTACCCCCCAGTATCCAAGTGAAAAATGATGCTTTTTTTCAAAAAAAAATAATACTATGATAAAATTTTATCCTGCGTTTAGCGGCGTTTTTACAGATTTTTTTGGTTTATTTTTTCCTAAATTGTGTTTGGCTTGCGAAGGCGTGTTGCCTGCTGGCGAGGCACATATTTGTCTTTCTTGTCAATTGGAATTGCCCAAAACGGCGTTGCATTTGACGGCGAACAATATTTTTACGGAACGTTTGGCGGGTCGAGTGCGTTTGCATCGAGGGACGGCAATGTTCGAGTTTCGCGCCGAAAGTCGGGTTGCGTCTTTGATTCATGCAATAAAATATGAAAACAAACCCGATGCAGCAGTCGAAATCGGTCGTTGGTACGGCGAAAATTTGAAAAAAACGGGTGACTTTGACGACGTGACCGCCATTTTGCCCGTGCCGATGTTTCGGAAAAAAGAGGTGATGCGCGGTTTCAATCAGTCCGAACGTTTTGCCGAAGGTTTGTCCGAAACGATGGGCTTGCGCGTGGACGAAAATATTTTGAAAAAAGTGCGCATGACGGAAAGTCAAACCAAAAAAAATAGAACCGAACGCCTCAAAAATACGGAAGAAGTGTTTACCGTCGCGACCAAAATCAAGGAAAATCCAACGCCACATTTTCTAATCGTTGACGACGTGTTGACCACTGGCGCAACGCTCGAATCGTGCGCAACCGCCTTGTTGAAAGCAACGCCCCACCTGAAAATTAGCATGGCAACGATTGCCATTCGGGTTTGATGCAAAAGAAAATGTCAACCTTACCCAACCATTTTCCTTCCGAAGGCTGTCTTTATGGTTAGTTCAATCATTTCGAAAGTGATTTTGATTGGAATAATTTAAAACGGGTTTGGCTAAAAGGGAAATGACAATGGTTGTTTCCCTTTTTTTTTGATTTTTTAAGAAATTGTGTGGATTGTCTTTGAAAAAAAAGTAATTTTGCCGACGTTTCTGGTTTCGTAGTTCAATGGACAGAATAGAAGTTTCCTAAACTTTTGATGTGGGTTCGATTCCCGCCGAGACCACTGGTTTTTTTCTGTCGCTTTCGTCAAAAAAATAAAATTTTCATACCATTATATATGGTGTAAAAAAACGAAACAAAAATTCCTCGCGCATGAGCATCATACGCGAGGAATTTTATTTCGTTTCTCTGTTTTTTGATGAAAAATATGCCCCCCCCAGTATAAACTGCGTTTTTTTTGGCTTTTTTGTATCTTGTTTCAATGAAAAAATAATTAATAATGAAAAAGAGAAAAATTAAATCATGTATCTTGATGGCAATTATCTTTTTGCCCATTTTGATTCACGCGCAGTATAAATTGAAGGCTAAAGATTTCTACATAGACTCCAATATTTATGCCATTACATACAATTTTGCTCCTGATGTATATTTTAATACTTATGCTGATTCTTTAAAACAATTGATAGATTG
>JBJOPA010000192.1:0-15065 GCA_046051005.1 Bacteroidota bacterium | reverse complement strand
GTTTGCCGTTTTTACAAATATCTTTACTGTCGCAGTGTCCACAGACAACCTGAGTTTCTATTTTATGATACATACTTTTTGAGCGCTAAGATAAGCAATCAACCAATTTCACCCACTACCAAATTATTGATGACCTAAAAATAGCCCCCCCCCAGTATAAATCCCCATTTTTCGAGTTTTTTTTAGAAAACTGACGCTTAAAAAATATCAACACGAGGCACGAAGCACAACTTTTTTTTAAAAGAAAAAATATTTTAAAAAAAAATAAAAAAAATAACAATTTCGTTTAAAACGTTTTTGGAAATAGAATGGTATTGAACGTATTTTTTTTAGGAAACAAAGGTGATTTCTTTGACATCAAATTCTTCGATTTCGAGTGAATCCGCGTTTTCGACCATCAATTTTCCCGTGTCGGACGTGCCGACGATTCGACCCGAAAAATAGGTTTGATTGATGCGGCGACGAAATTGCGACAAGTGGTTGAGGCGATACAAATGTTGCCAATATTCCGCATCAATGCTTGAAAAATCTTGGTTTCGGGCGCAATTTTTGAGATGAAGATAAGCAAATTCGATGAATTTGCAGAGCAAATGCAGCATTTCGGCGCGGTCAAACTCCACAACTTCCGCATCGTGGGCGTGCGCCTCGCGTGCAAGGCTGGTCGGATTTGGCAAATTTGGGTCGAATTGAAGTTGATTAACATTCAGCCCAATTCCGACGATGGCGTGTTCGATTTCATTGGTTTTGAGCTGATTTTGAATCAAAATTCCACAAATTTTTCTTTCGCCGACGTAAATATCGTTTGACCACTTGATTTGTACTGGGGGGGGGGCATTTTTTGGATATTTTTTCAATTCGTTGTCCACAAATTGTCTTACGGCGATGGCAATGGTTTTGTTGAGATAGAATTGGTCGTTGGGTTGCAAAAAATTTGGATAGAAAATGAAGGAGCAAGCCAAATTTTTGTCGGGTTGCGACAGCCATTGACTGCCAATTTGTCCGCGTCCTTGTGTCTGATTGGCAGCCGAAATGACAGTTCCATCATTTGGTTTACTTTTTGAGCTACTGTTTATGGTAGCGGCAAGCCATTCTTCGGCATATGCGTTGGTGGAACCAATCTCGTCAAATTCGACAATTGGTTTTCCCACAAACATAGTGTTGGGTGCGTATCGTGTCGCGACTTTTGGCATTTTCGTCTATTTTTTTTACAATTTTCTCATTAAAACGGCGCAAAATTAAACCTTTTTGCCTAAAAATGATTATTAAAATATTTATCATTAAAAAAGAACGGGCAAAGTGCGAGAATCGGCGTAAATTAGCGGCTGAATTGGTTTTAGAAATCAATTTAGTTTTATAAAAATTTTTAAAGTAAGAAAAATAATATTTAGTTTGGCAAAAGGAAAATTGCAATCTTCGGCGGCGGCACTCGCTGAGACGATAGCTCCCCAACAGATGATGTTGGGCAAATCAAATTTTACGCTTGAATCGTTAAACGACCTTATCGTGGACGGTCTTCAAGACATCAAAGGCAAAAACATTGTTTGTATAGACTTGCGTAAGGTAGCTGACGCGCCCGCCGAGTTTTTTGTTATTGCTGAAGGCGAATCGAACGTTCAAGTGCGCGCGATGGCGGATTCCGTCTATCGAAAGGTGAAAGAAAACATGCAAACTACGCCTGACCGCATTGAAGGCGGTTTGCAAAGTACGTGGGTGGTGATGGATTATTTCAACACGGTTGTCCACATTTTTTATCGCGAAACGCGGGAATTTTATCAATTGGAAGACCTTTGGAGCGACGGGGAGTTTAAACATTATCAAGATTTATAATTACGTTTAACGTTTATAAGAAATTAGTTAAAAAAAAATGGACAACAACGAAATGGAGAATCGCCAGAATGGTGACGGAGAAAATCGTTTTAGCAGCTATTGGATTTATGGGTTGCTGATTTTGCTCGTTTTAGGTCTGAACTTTTATTATGTAAGTTCGACCAAAGAAGACCCCATTGACCAGAACGTATTGGAAAGAATGGTCATGCAAGGCGATGTCGCCAAAGTGGTCATCGGAGAAAGGTCTGCGGAGATTTTTCTCAAAGATTCCGTTGTCAAAGCCAATCCGAATTCCTATAAAATAGACCCGAAGAAATATCCGAAAGGTCGTCCACATTTTATCACAACTTATCTAAGTTCTGAAAATTTTGATAAAAGTTTTGATGAAATTAGAAAGAAACTGCCTTACGAAAATCAACCTAAAAAAGATTTTGCGAAAGACAGCGTCAGCATGGGTACGGTGTTGTATTGGACAATGGTGATTGGTTCGTTTATCTTTTTGTGGATTTTCGTCATGCGCCGCATGGGTGGCGGCATGGGCGGACCGGGTTCGCAAATTTTCAACATTGGTCGGTCAAAAGCGGCACTTTTTGATGGAAATGCAAAGGTGAACATCAACTTTGCGGACGTTGCAGGTCTCAACGAGGCAAAAGACGAAGTCATGGAAGTTGTTGATTTCTTGAAAAATCCTAAAAAATATACCGCACTCGGCGGCAAGATTCCGAAAGGTGTTTTGCTCGTCGGACCTCCTGGCACGGGCAAAACCTTGTTGGCAAAAGCCGTAGCAGGCGAGGCGGGCGTTCCGTTTTTCTCTATTTCGGGTTCTGATTTTGTGGAAATGTTCGTGGGCGTAGGCGCGTCGCGGGTACGGGATTTGTTCCGTCAAGCACGTGAAAAAGCACCTTGTATCGTTTTCATAGACGAAATTGATGCCATCGGTCGCGCACGCGGCAAAGGTGCCATGCAAGGCGGCAATGACGAACGTGAAAATACGTTGAATCAACTTTTGGTAGAAATGGACGGTTTTTCGACCGACAAAGGCGTTATTATGATGGCGGCTACCAATCGTGCTGACGTATTAGATTCTGCACTCATGCGTCCAGGTCGTTTCGACCGTCAAATTGGCATTGATTTGCCCGATTTGGCAGGACGTGAACAGATTTTTAACGTTCACTTGCGCAATATCAAAACCAATAGCGACGTTTCCGCGCCCGCTTTGGCAGAGTTGACACCGGGTTTTGCAGGTGCAGATATTGCAAATGTTTGTAATGAAGGCGCACTTATCGCCGCTCGACTCAACAAGTCGGGTGTTGATATGGACGATTTTAATTATGCACTTGACAAAGTAATTGGCGGTTTAGAACGAAAAAGCCGCATTATTGCACCCGCAGAAAAAGAAATTATTGCGTTTCACGAAGCAGGTCACGCCATTTGTGGTTGGTTTTTGGAAAATGCAATGCCTTTGTTGAAAGTGACGATTGTGCCACGTGGCATCGGTACGTTGGGCTATGCCCAATATTTGCCACGCGAAGAATATATCACCCGAACCGAAGCCTTGCACGACCGCATGTGTATGACACTCGGCGGACGGGCGGCAGAAGAAGTCGTTTTTGGAAAAATTTCGACGGGCGCGCAAAGCGATTTGGATTATGTTACCCGCATGGCATACAATATTGTCGCGGTTTTTGGAATGAATGAAAGCGTTGGAAATGTTTCGTATTACGGAATGATGCAAGACTCTTACGTAAGACCTTATTCCGACCAAACGGCGAAATTGATGGACGATGAAATTAGAAAAATCATTGACATTCAATACGAACGTGCCAAATCATTGTTGTTAGAACATAGAGAATCACTCGAAGTGTTGGCGCATCAATTGTTGGAAAAAGAAGTTTTGTTGAAATCGGACGTGGAAAAATTGGTAGGAAAAAGACCTTTCAAGGAAAAAGCCGAACCACAAATCTACAAACCGCATGACAACGGAGACGGAAAAAATACATGGTTAAAAGCTGAATCAAAAAATGAATTGATTTAATCTTTCCAACCATCGTTTATTTAAAAAAGCCCAAAACTTAACTGTTTTGGGCTTTTTTTTAGCAAATATACTGGGGGGGGGCATTTTTTGAATAAAAAAAATAGTTTTTTCTCAACTAATGCGATTCCATTTTTTTTCGGTTCGGGTTTGATTCTCAAAATAATTTTTGAGGCGTTGATGCGCTAATTTTTCGAGATGCGGGTCTTCTTCTAGAATAGCAATTGCTTTTTTTCGAGCGAGTTCCAATATTTTTTGGTCTTTGGCGAGGTCGGCGATTTGTAAGTTCAGAATGCCGCTTTGCATGGTTCCTTCGATGTCGCCAGGTCCGCGCAATTGTAAGTCAGCTTCGGAAATTTTAAATCCGTCGTTGGTTTCGCACATCACTTTTATCCGCGCTTTGGATTCGGCAGAAAGTTTAAAACCCGACATCAAGATACAAAACGATTGTTCCGCGCCGCGCCCCACGCGCCCGCGCAACTGGTGCAACTGCGAAAGCCCAAAACGCTCCGTATTTTCGATAATCATCACCGAAGCATTTGGCACATTGACTCCCACTTCGATGACTGTTGTGGCAACCATAATTTGGGTTTCGCCCTTCACAAATCTCGCCATTTCAAAGTCTTTATCCGCCGCTTTCATTTGACCGTTCAAAATAGAGATTTGATACTGGGGGGTAGGAAAATCACGTGAAATTGCTTCAAAACCTTCCATCAAACTCAGTAAACTCAATTTTTCATTCTCCTCGATAAGCGGATAGACGATATAAATTTGTCTTCCTTTTTCAATTTCTTCTTTCATAAAACCAATCACGCGCAAGCGGTGGTTTTCGTTTCGATGCACCGTTTTGATGGGTTTTCGACCGGGCGGCAATTCGTCAATCACAGACACGTCAAGGTCGCCATAAAGCGTCATCGCCAGCGTGCGCGGAATGGGCGTAGCCGTCATCACCAAAATATGCGGCGGATAAGGCAGCGATTTTTTCCACAAACTCGCCCGCTGCGCCACGCCAAAACGGTGTTGCTCGTCAATGATTGCCAAGCCCAAATTTTTGAAAACTACGGGGTCTTCGATGAGCGCGTGCGTGCCAATCAAAATATCAATGTCATTTTCGGCAAGCCGTTTTAGGAGTTCGGCGCGTTTTTTTCCTTTCACGGTTCCCGAAAGAAAGGCAACTTTCAGCCCGATGGGTTCGCAAAGTTGCGTAATGGCTTGAAAATGTTGCTGCGCCAAAATTTCAGTCGGAGCCATGAGGCAAGTTTGAAACCCGTTGTCAAGCGCAATGAGCATCGAAAGCAAGGCTACAATAGTTTTACCCGAGCCTACATCGCCTTGTACGAGGCGGTTCATTTGAATGCCGATGCCCAAATCTTTCCGAATTTCTTTCAACACCCTTTTTTGGGCATTAGTGAGTTCAAACGGCAATTGTTGTTGATAAAATGTATTGAAAATATCACCGATTTTAGTAAATTGAAATCCCCTGATGGTGGCTTTTCGATGGTTTTTGAGTTGCAACAAACGCATTTGCAACAAAAAAAGTTCTTCAAATTTCAATCGGTTTTGCGAGCGCAACAAGGCTTCTTCTGACTTTGGAAAATGTATGGTTTGTAGGGCTTCCCATCGGCTCATCATTTTAAATTCTTGCACCAAATAGTCGGGCAACAGCTCAAAAAGGTCTGTTTCGGTGAGTTTTTGTAGCAGATTTTGCACCAATTTCCGTTGTCCTTTGGGGTCAAGTCCGCGCTGACGAAGTTTTTCGGTCGTTGGATAGACGGGGTCAAAAGTGCGATTGGCTTCAATGTTTTCTGCATTTTCGACCAAAACGGGTTCCATTTCGGGGTGCGACATCGAAAAACGACCGTTAAATTCCGACACGCGCCCGTAGGCAACGTATTCTTTTCCGACCAACAACACCCGTTCGAGCCACGAAACTTGCTGAAACCAAACCAATTCGATGCTGCCCGTCTCGTCTCGAAACGTTGCCGAAAGGCGTTTTACCCTTCCCTCACCCACCGTTTCGACGCGCCGCAAAACACCGCGCAACAAAACGGTCTCCGTTTCTTCGTTGATATTAGAAATTTTTTCAAATTTTGTTTTGTCAATATATCGAAACGGAAAATGATAGAGCAAATCTCGAAACGTGAAAATCCGCAACTCTGTTTTCAAGAGTTCGGCTTTGGCGGGTCCTACGCCAGCCAAATATTCTATTGCGGTGTCAAGCGTGTTTCGATACATTTTTTCCTTTTTCTGCTATATTTTTTCTCAAAATTTGTTCGTTTTTTTCCCAAAAAACAAGGCAAAATTAACAGAATTTTTCAAAAAAAGAAGAAAAAAACACAAAAAATGGTTTGGATACTGGGGGGTAGTCTTTTTTTGTTTTTTTTTGTAAAAATATTTTTGTTTTCCTAAAAATTCGTTTTTCAGGTCTCGCGTTGATATTTTTTTAAACGTTTCAGTTCTAAAAAAACAGTAAAAAAAAATTGCGCAACAAAACATTGTCACGCAATTTTTTAAATCATTTTCTAGCAGAAAAACAATTAATTTTTCTTAAAACCAGAACTTGCCAAAATATCTTTTCGTTGCGTAGCCATATCGCCCATTGGCGTAAAGGTCATAGATTCGCCCACAATCGTGAAATTATACATGCCTTCGCCGCTTTTTGTATCGGCAAAATCACCCGCCGTATCCACCATTTTGAGCGTTGAACCTTCCAATTTGTAGGTTCCGCGCACCATGATTGACCCCGAAGAAATCTCACAAGTGTTGTCGGCATAAAAAATTACGACTGTCGGGGCTTGCAAAAAATCTTTGTCGCGCACCCACGTACCGACCAAAGCGTTTTGCGCCATCATTTTGAAACCGCCCGCCAAGACAAAAACGAGCGCGAAAAAAAGTTGTTTTTTATTATTTTTCATTGCAAAAAAATTAAATAGGTTTGTAGAATGTGAAATATTAAAATAAAAATAATTTATGAATTTTGGGGCCAGCGCGCACGCTCGCAATGTTCTAAAACAACTTTCACGCCATATTTGTCTTCCAAATGTCGTGCCGTAGCTTCGGCGGAATAGACGGAACGATGTTGCCCGCCCGTGCAACCAAAATGAACCGACAAGGAATCGAACGAACGCTCTAAATAATTTTCGACCGCTTTGTCCACAATCATGTAAACATTTTGAAGAAACCCGTCTATTTCTGTCTGATTTTTTAGGAACAATTTGACCGAATCGTCCAGACCTGTCAATTTTTTATATTCATCATAACGACCTGGATTGTGTAAAAAACGACAATCGAACACAAAACCGCCGCCATTTTCCGTCGGGTCTTTCGGATAGCCAGTTTTTTTGTAGGAAAAACTGCTCACGCGCACCACGAGTGGGCTGTTTTGATATTTTCGCTTGTCGAATCCTTCAAATTGGTCGCTTTCCACCAAAAGTTTCAAACATTTGGTCAATTCTTTTAATTTGACAGGCAATTTCAACGTTTTCATCAATTCGCCAATTTGGTCAATCGCAAACGGAATGCTGGTCAAAAAATGGTCGCGTCGTTCGTACAAACCCCGAAAACCATACGCGCCCAATGTTTGGAGACATCGAATCAAGACATAACCATAGTATTGTTCTTTAAAAAATCGGCGGTCAATGGGCGTTAATTCGTTGGCAACGTCCATATAATGTTCTAAAATTTCTTTTTTTACATCATTTGGAACGCCTCCTTTTGCTTGATAGAGCAACGAAGCCAAGTCGTATTGCAACGCGCCACGCCGTCCACCTTGATAGTCCACAAAATACGGTTCGCCGTCGCGAATCATAATATTTCGGCTCTGAAAATCGCGAAACAAGAAAAAATCACGGTCAGCCAACAACAAATAATCGGTCAATCGTTGAAAATCTTCTTCCAACGCGCCTTCGTCGAAAGGCACTTTGGCAAGTCGGAGGAAATAATGTTTGAAATAATTCAAATCCCACAACATGGATTGCTTGTCGAAAGCGGCGCGTGGATAGCAAACCGAATAGTCCAAATCTTCACCCCCCAGTATTTGGAGGCGTGCGAGTTCGGCAACGGTTTTTTTATAGATGTCCGTGAGGTCGTCGCGCCATGTTTCGCCGGGTCGCGGCAACATTTGAAAGAGTTGGGTATCGCCCAAATCTTCTTGTAAATATAGCCCTTGGTCTATGTTTTGGGCATAAATGGCAGGCGTATTCATGCCTTTTCCCTTGAAATGTCGAGAAAAAGTGAGAAACGCGATGTTTTCTTTTTGGTCGGCATTTTGCGTAGCGATGGCACTTTTGGTGGCACCGAAAATACGAAAATAGCGACGGTCTGAACCCGCTTGCGCCAATTGCACCATGTTTTGAGCAGGCTCGCCCGCCCAATCCTCAAACATTTTTTTGATGAGTAATTCGTAACCTTTCATTGTAGGTTGATGGGTATTTTTTTTCGACGTTAGAATAGCTTTCTTGTAGAAATCGTTTTTTGGTTGCCTTTCTTGTTTCTACAAATTTTTATGATACCAATAGATTGATTATCAAATCATGCCGCGAAAGTAGCAAAAAAGATGAAATTATAAGGGATTTTCTTCAAATTTTTACTAGAAAAGACGAAAAAGCAGCAAAAAAAGCATTTTACTTCCCTCCTTCGGGGGAATTGAGGGGGGAAATACTGGGGGGGGACACTTTTGTTAAAATTATCATTCGTAAAATACCTAAACTTCATATTTGTTTTAGTTGTATCTTTGCGGCGTGATTGTGTTTTGTTACAATCCATTATGAAAAAGTTGTAGATAAAAAAATCAAAAAAGTGACGCATCTTTTGGCAATTCGTCAAATTGAATGTTGTGTTTCTTTTTTTGAAAATTTGTGAACGAAAATTTTAATTTATGAAATTTATCCCTCGAATTTTATTCGTTTTGTTTTCTTTTTTCTTGTTCTTTTCGCCCGTTTTCGGTCAAAAAACGACGACAAAAAAGGTTGTCAAAACGGCAAAAGTGGTAAAAGTTGCGCAAAAAACCGTCAAAAAGAAAAAACGCTTTCGGCGCGTTTCGGCTCCAAAAACGGCGGCAACAGAAGATAATTTTAAATCATTTGAGCAAACGGGCATGGCGTGTATCTACTCGTTGAGTTTGCACGGAACCAAGACGGCAAACGGCGAGCGTTTCGACAAAAACAAGCTCACCGCAGCGCATTTGCGCTTACCCATCGGTTCTCACGTGCGCGTCACGAGCCTCACCAACGGCAAATCTGTCGAATTGCGCATCAATGACCGAGGTCCTTTTTCAAAAAAATATGCCTTGGATATGTCGCCAGCCGCTGCCAAACAAATTGGCTTAGATTTTCGGCGTGGCAAAATGAAAGTAAAAATTGAACGAATCCGTTAAACAGTCAAAAAATATTATTTGGCGTTTACTTGAAAAATAATTATAAAATATTTATTCCCTTCTTGCAACAATGATGTGCAAGAAGGGAATAAATATTTGGTTGAAAATGAAATTATCGGACAACTCTGATTTTCATTTTCATGTCTGATTTTGGACGATTGGCTGCGCCCGTTGGCGTTGCTGCAATTTTTTCCAAGACATCAAAACCCGTCACCAAATGTCCAAAAACGGTATATTCTTTATCCAAAAATGGTGTTCCGCCAATTTCTAAATATTTTTTTCGCGTTTCTGCCGAATATTTGATGCCTTTTTGCGCCTCAAACATATCGAGTTGTTGAGCAGTAACAGGTTTTCCATGCACAATATAGAATTGAGAACCCGACGATTCTTTTTTAGGATTGCCTGTACGAGCGGCTGCCAACGCGCCTCTCACGTGCGTGAGCGAGTCCACAAATTCGGCAGGAATTTGGTAGCCCGGTCCGCCCATGCCCAAACCTGCTTCGGGGCGGGCATTGCGGCTGTCAGGGTCGCCGCCTTGAATCATAAAGCCTTCGATGACGCGATGAAACAACAAATCATTGAAGAAATTTTCATCTGCCAGTTTCGTGAAATTGTCGCGATGTTTGGGCGTTGCGGCGTATAAAACGGCGAGCATGGTTCCAAATTCGGTTTCAATTTCGACCGTACACTCCGACGGTGCTTTGACGTGTACAATTTGCGTGGTCTTGCTTTTGCCGTTAACGGTCAACACGACGCTATAATTTCCAGAATTTTTGAATACGTGTGTCGGACTCGAATCCCGCGCAACGGCGGAATTGTCTCCAAAATTCCATTCAAAAGTCTTTCCTTTTTCTGTTTTGTTTTTGAACTTCACGCTTGCGGGCGCGACCAGTTCTACTACTGTTTGATTGTTTTGAGCAGGGTTTGCCATTTCAAACTTAGCAATCGGGCGACCACAACTCATCATCAAAAAGAAAATTGCAAGAACGTTGAGGCGCAAAAAATTCAATTTATTCATAAAAATTTTCAAAAAATATCCCCCCCCCAGTATATCGAAGGGTTTTTACTTCATTTTAAAAGAAAAATAATAATTTTAGTTATTTTAGACCGAATATCGGTGGCTATCCAATTTCAACAAAATGGCAAACATTGCCGTAAAACTCAGCAAAGACGAGCCGCCCGCCGACACAAAGGGCAACGGAATGCCAATGATGGGCATCAAACCCATCGTCATGCCCATGTTGATGAGGACGTGGGTGAAAAAAATGCCCGCCACGCCATAGGCATAACACCTCGAAAAATAGGAACGCTGTCGTTCGGCAACTTGCACCAATCGTATCAGCAAAACCATATAAAAACCAATGACCGCCAACGTGCCGATGAAACCATGTTCTTCGCCAACAGTACAAAAAATGAAATCGGTGGATTGTTCAGGCACATAATTGAGTTGCGTCATCGTACCTTCCAAAAAACCTTTTCCTGTCCAACCGCCCGAGCCAATCGCCATTTTTGAGTGGATTGAGTTGTAAGCAACCCCACGCGGGTCGGCTTTGTCAGGTTTCAACCAAACATTGATGCGGTCTTGTTGGTGTTTTTGAAGTATGCCAAAAGCAAAATTTGACCCATAAACGACCGCCGAACAAATCAATAATGCCACCGTCGTCATCAACACGACTCTAAAACGTCCGCGACGGCTATGCACCGCAATAAACAACGACACCAAACACAACATCGTCAACATCGCGCCTTGCAAATTGCCTTTGAAAAATAAATAAGTCGCTATACCAACCACTACCGCCAATCCAAAAATCCAAAGCCCTTTCATTTCACTGATGAAAATGACAAAGAAAATGGACGAAAGCACCATAAATGAAAAGACAACGGCATTGGGTTCATATTTCAATCCGATAATCAAAACTGCCATCATACCCAATCCCAACCAAAACGGTAGCGGAGTCATGCCTTCCCGATACAACATTATCGAAAACGACAAAAACACCAAACACGAACCCATATCGGGCTGCAACAGAATCAAAAACATCGGTAAACCTAGCAACAAAGCAACGAAACCTTGCGTGCGTTGCTCGCGCAAGTCAATGCTCGGTGCGCTCATAAAACTGCTGAGGGCAAGGCAAGTTCCTAATTTTGCCAACTCAACAGGCTGAATCCCAAAGCCACCAATAAAAAACCACGCCTTCGCGCCATTGATGGTTTTGCCAAAAATGAGTACCAACAAAAGAAACAAAATGCCCGCACCATAGACCAAATAGGCAAAAGTTCGCCAAAATTTCCAGTCAACGGACATGATAAAACCCATCAGAATGAGCGCAATGGCGGCAAAAACGATTTGTTTTCCCGCTTGTGCCTTGAACAAAAACTCGCCCAAAGGCATCGCAGAATATCCTTCGCCGCGATAGCCAACGGCGTAAATCATGGCGATACCAATCGCCACAAGGCTTAAATAGACAGAAAGCAACAAAAAGTCGAAACCCTTGCTGCCCATGCCCAAATCGCGTCTCGAAATTGGAATTGACATGTTGGCTACTTTTTTTTAATATTAATTCCCAATTTCCGATGCCTTGATTTTGTCGGAAACAAGATAGGCATCTGGAAAATCTTTTTTAATCGTTTTCAGAAAATTTTGCGCGTCGGTGCGGTTCAAAAATGCGCCGACTTTCACCTTATAGTAAGGGCGTTGTTGCACCCAATCGGCTGCCACGCCACCATAACTCGCCTTGAAAGTTGCCAACACGCTCTCCGCTTGTTGACGGTCTGTGCTGGCGGCAATTTGGATTCTGAAACCCTCGTATGTCCGTTCATTTTTATTACTCGCCGAATACGTACTCATCATTTGCGAAATGACGGGGTCTTCGTTGATAATCACTTGTGCCGAAATTTTTGAAACCCAACCCAAGCAACAAAACAACGTTATCAAAATTTTATTTCTCATTTTATTTTTTATAAAAATTTTATTCTTTTTGAAAAAAATGCTACCCCCCAGTATTTTCCCCCCTCAATCCCCCCGAAGGAGGGAAGGAAGTCATTTTTTTAGCCCAAAATCAAAGAAACGCTTGCCGATGAGCCGATTCGATTGGCTCCCGCGTTGAGGAGTTGCTGCGCAAATTCGGCAGTTTTGATGCCGCCCGAAGCCTTGATTTTGATGGCGGTGGACAAATGCTCTCTCAAAAACTGGACGCTTTTCACCGTTGCGCCCGCGCCCGCAAAACCCGTCGAAGTTTTGACAAATGCCACGCCTTCGCCTTCGATGATGGGCAAAATTTTGAGCAATTCGGTTTCGGTCAACAAACTGGTTTCTAAAATCAGTTTCAATACTTTTCCGCGCATGGCGACGGCGCGACTCATGCTTTCCAGTTCGGTTTTCACGGTTGCCCAATTTTCGCTTTTCACGGCGGCAATGTTGATGACGGCATCTAATTCCGACGCGCCTTCGTCAATTGCCTTTTTAATTTCTTCCACTTTGGCAGGAATGGTCGAATAGCCCATCGGAAAACCGACGACGGTGACGACTTTTGCTGCTTCGTTGATGCGTTTCACGGCTTCTCGAACATGAAACGGCGGCACACAAACGCCATAAAAACCATGTTGTAAGGCTTCATCGCAAAGTATTTGAACGTCGCGTAGCGTCGTGTCGGGCTTCAAAATGGTGTGTTCAATAATCGAGGATAAGTGTTTCATCTATAATTCTTTATGTAAAATTAAAACTTTAATCACATAGGGTTTAAAACCTCACAAAAGTACAAAAAAAAAACTTTTGGCATCATAAAACCTTTTTTTTGATGAAAAAAATAGAAAAAAGTTGACAAAAAATGGTTTTATACTGGGGGGGGGACTTTTTATCGAAAAAAAACGCCATTGTGTCGCTTTTTTTCTTTTTTTTAACGGTCGAACGGCAAAAAAATCTGAACTTTGCAGTCGATTTTTTTTTCATCATTAAAAAAACTTTTTTATAAGTATTTTATAAAAAATTATATAAAATTTACTAAAAATATTTTTCAAATTACATAGAAAGAAATGGCAAAAAATAGATTTGACTACGACGACAACGCGCCAAAAACCAAACTTTCAAGAGAAAATTTTAGCGATGCCTTGAAAATTTTTCAATTCATCAAACCATATCGTTGGAGCATGATTTTGGGCATGGTGATGTTGGCGGTTTCGAGTTTGTCGTTCATGGTCATTTTGTGGCTGTGCGGCGAATTGGTGAACACGGCGCAAGGGAAATCCCAAATTTTTAGTTCGTTAGACCAAATTGGGGTGCTGTTGGTTTCCATTATCGCCGTTCAAGGCGTTGTTTCTTACTTTCGCATGTTACTTTTTGCAAAAGTGAGCGAACGCGGCATTGCCGACATTCGATTGGCATTGTATCAAAAAATGGTGACATTGCCCATCAGTTTTTTCGAGCAAAGCCGCGTGGGCGAGCTGTCGAGCCGCGTCACAAACGACGTGGAACGCCTCTACAACACATTTTCAATTACGCTTGCCGAATTTTTGAGACAGATTCTGATTTTGGTTTGCGGCATTGGTTTTTTGCTTTATACGTCTTTCGATTTGGCAAAAGTGATGCTGTTTACGATTCCGATTGTGATTGTGGGCGCAATGTTTTTTGGACGTTATATCCGTAAAATTTCAAAAGACCGTCAAAATGCGATTGCCGACACCAACATCGTGTTGTCGGAAACGATGCTCGCCATCAACGCCGTAAAAGCCTTTACGAATGAGTGGTTTGAGGTGTCGCGTTTCCAAAAAGCGAATCAAAAAACGGTGGATATTTCGATGAGTTTTGCAGCGCGACGCGCTTGGTTTGCGGTTTTTATTGTGGTGGTTTTGTTTGGCGCGTTGCTGTTCATTTTGTGGCAAGGCGCGTTGTTGCTCCAAAAAGGTGGCATCGAAGCGGGCAGCCTCATCAACTTTTTCACTTTCACGGCAACCATTGCGGGTTCGATTGCGGGTTTGGGCAATTTTTATCCAGAATTGGTGGGTTCGATTGGTGCGACAGAACGGGTGCGCGAAATTTTGAATATGCCGTCCGAACTCAACATCAGCGCAACGCCCATGATGCCTGAACGCCGACTCGAAGGCAATATCAGTTTCCGAAATATCCGTTTTCGCTACCCGACTCGTTCCGACGTTGAGGTGTTGAAAGGCGTTTCGTTGGACATTAAATCGGGTCAAAAAATTGCCCTCGTGGGCATGAGTGGCGCAGGAAAATCTACGATAACGCAACTTTTATTGCGTTTTTATGAATATTCAGAAGGCGAAATTTCGGTGGACGGAAAAAATATTTTGGATTATAATTTGTCAGAATATCGTTCCAACATGGCAATTGTGCCGCAAGAAGTATTGCTTTTTGGCGGAACCATTCGAGAAAATATCCTCTACGGAAAACCAAATGCAAGCGATGCAGAGATTTTAGAAGCTGCCAAATTGTCGAACGCATGGGAATTTATTAGTCAATTTCCCGAAGGTTTGGAAACCATTGTGGGCGAACGCGGCATCAAATTGTCGGGCGGACAGCGACAACGGATTGCCATTGCACGGGCGATTTTGCGAAATCCGAGTATTTTGATTCTCGACGAAGCCACATCAAGCCTTGATGCCGAATCCGAAAAAGTGGTTCAAGATGCGTTGAATGTCTTGATGAAAGGACGAACCAGCATCATCATTGCGCACCGATTGGCGACGATTCGCGATGTTGACCAAATTTTTGTACTCGACGGTGGCAAAATCGTAGAACAAGGCACGCACGACACGCTTTCGATGTTGCCAAACGGAATTTACAACGGATTGGCAAAACTACAATTCGATGCCGTC
>JBJOPA010000191.1:0-3740 GCA_046051005.1 Bacteroidota bacterium | reverse complement strand
AAAAGCGGCGGCAATGCAAGTTTCGCCCAATCCTGCAAGCGAGCAAACCGAAATTCGATTGACCGTTTCGGAAGCGCAAAACGCGACAATTTCGGTGGTTGACATGGCAGGTCGCGTGCTTCAAACCCAAAAATGGGCAGTTGTGGCAGGAGAAAATCGCCAATCACTCCAAGTTTCGGATTTGGCGACAGGTTTGTATGTCGTTCGGGTTGCGCATACTGGGGGGGTGTCTCATCAGCAACTTTTAAAAAAATAAATCGTAAACAAACGAAAAATGACACCGCCAACGTTAATAGCATTCCCGTTGGCGGTGTTTTTTTTATTGTTTTAAAAATATTTAAAAAAAAATTGATGGTTTTATCTTCTAATTTTCGTTTTCTTTTTGTGGCGAGCAGCCTTTTTTTATTGTCAAATTGTGGTGACGACACGGCAACTCCCAAGCCTCGCGCCTTTCCGCGTGTGATGTATCCCGCCAAAGAATATGCAAAAACGGGCGACCAATTTGGCGCATTTAGTTTTGAAGCTCCAAAATATGCCCAAATTTTGCGCGATTCGTTCAAAAATCCGGAAAACAAAACGGTAGGCGACCAAATATTTAGCCTCAATGTGCCTGATTTGAATGCCCGCGTCTATTTTACATATTACAAAATTAGTGGTTCAAACACCTTTCCAAAACTTCGGGAAGACGTGTTTCGGTTGGTGCATAAACACGATGTCAAAGCCAATTATGTAGATGAATTTCCGATTCAAAAACCCAATCGCGTGAGTGGTTTTGCATTTGACATTCAAGGTCCTGCGGGTTGTCCGTTTCAGTTTTTTTTGACCGATTCAACACAACATTTTTTGCACGGCGCACTCTATTTCAACACCCAAGCGCGTCCAGATTCGCTTGCGCCCATCGTTGATTTCATGAAAACAGACATCATGCAAATCATCAATACATTTGAATGGAAAAAATAAATTATTTCTAAAATATTTTTATTTTTTAAAACAAAAAGCCCTTCACAACTGCTGCAAAGTAGTTGCGAAGGGCTTTTATACTGGGGGGGGGCATTTTTTTTGAAAAAATTATTGCTGAACGACTACTTTTTTAATCACATTTCCAATTCTGAAAATATATTGACCCGTTTGCCATTGAGCGGTTTCAATCTGTTTTTCTTCTTGAATAGAGTCTTGATAAATCAATTGTCCCAATAAATTAAAGACTTTTAAATCCATTTTTTCAGGCGAATTTACCCGCACCGTTATGCCCTGCGAACCCACAGGATTGGGGAAAATATTGACATCAGTGGGGGTCAATATTTCTGCCGTGCTGCTGGTTGCCGTGTTGTTATTGGCGGCAAAAGTGGGAGTCAACACCGCAAAACTTCCCGTTCCATTGGGGCGACGGGCATAACTCAAATTGGTGTATTGTTGCCCAAACGTCACAAAATCCACGACGGTTGACGTGTCCGAATTGGTGAGCGTGATGGTTTCCCCTACAGCCGACAACTTGAAACTTGCATGAAAATTAGTTGTATTATTTTGCACGCTGTCTTCGTCTGCCCAAACAATCAAATAGCCGTTTGCAGGAATCGAAGTTCCCGCAGGAATGCGCCATTTTGCACGTTTGTAAGGGTTGTCGCTCAGATACCAACCACCGATGTTGACGGCTGCATTTGATTTGTTATGCAGTTCAATCCAGTCGTCATAATCGCCGCCATTGTCTCTCACAGCGTTGTAATTGGTGGACATAATTTCGTTTATCACCACATCGCTACCGCCCATGAACGCATTGATGGCATGAAATTCATGTTCCGCACGTTCAGGCGAAAAGATGCCCGCGTTGGCATTTTCTGCCCAAATGTAGTATTGAATAGTCGGCGTGCCGAGTTTAAAACCGTAACCAAACAAGCCATCGTTGGCTGCGCCGTCGCGGTGTTGTCCGTCGTCAAACATGGCAACGCGAGTAAAAACGTCGTGTACAACATTGCGATAGCCTATCAATACGCCGCCTGCGGTATTGCCCGTCACGCGAGCCGTCACATACACGGAATCGTTGATGCGTACATTGCTCGTCGAAGTCACATTTGTAATCACGGGAGCCACCAATCGCATATCCGCCAAGGTGTCTAAATAATTCATGCGATTGGTCATCAAACTGACGATACCCGGCGCGTTGCCGCCCGGTCCGCCACCACCGCCGCCTGTAAGACCGAAATAAAGGTTATTTTTAAATTGCGTGTAGGTAAAAAATTTGTTCGGGTCTTGTTGAACCGCCGCATCAATCAGCGTTTGCATTTGCGTGGCGCGAGTCAAATATTTTCCCGAACGAAAGGCTTCGGTATTCATGGTTTTGAGGTGGGCGCGATACATTTTTTTGAAACGCGGGTTTGCCAACAACTTTGAAATCAATGGTTTTGCGACGTTGGTTTCGTGCGCAAACGGAATGAGTTTTGCAAGACTGAGCGAATCGCTTCCTCCTGCACCTGAAGCATTAAACGCACCAAAAGACATATTCAAGTCCCAAATAATGGGGTTAAAACGGCGATTGTCGTCGCGCCACAAGTAATAATTTTGGGTAAATATGCCCGTGTAACTATCCAAATTTACGAATAAACTATTGAACGCCAACATCCAAAGCGACCTATCCACGTCCAATATTTTTTCGATTTGAGCGGTGTTGTTGTTCAACGTATCGCAAAGATGTATCAATTGTGACCAACCGTATGTAGAAGCAATTTCGTAAGAAGTTTGATAGCGCGCAGAGTCCGTCCCCAAATAAGCCAACGACGAAGCCGCGCCCGGAGCAGACAAACTCGGCGGCGTTCCTTTCACAAAAACGTTGAAATTGCCTGAATAATAATGTTTTTTGCAAAAATTCTTTGTGATGGCTTCCGTGTTCGTATAAAGCCCAATCAGCGTATCATTCACCCAAACTTTGGCGAAATTGGCGCGGGGCAAATGCGTATAAGATTGCATCAAATCATAGCTCAATGCCTCGCGCACGAACGTGGGGTCGGCAAAAACATTTGATAATTTAATGTCTTTATAGCCTTGATAATCTTGTTTTTTGACATAATCCAATTCGATATGAAACGGATTTTTAACATTTGATGACCGAAATGATGAGTTTCCCTTGAATTTTGCGCCCACAGAATCGAACGCCGTGCCGTTGATAATCACCCGACGCGCCAACGTGTAAGGCTCTGCCGTCGAAGATGCCGCCGTATTGAGCAACGTCCGCCAATTGGGTTGAGAAAAATATAACTTAATTTCTTGAATTTGACCCGTATTGTAAAAGTCTTGCGCCACCAAATGCGCAAAAGAAGTCAAAACAAAAAATAAAAGTGTAAAGATTTTTTTAAACATATTTTAAAATATTTTTAGATAATACAAATAATAATGACAACAAAAGTACGTCAAAACCCGCAATACAGTTGCTCAAATTTTAATAAATTGCAAAAATTCAATCAAAAATTGCTTTTCCTCCTTCCTTCGAGGGAAATATACTGGGGGGGGGGCTTTTTTTTGAAAATATTTTTTATTTTAAAAAAAATTGGTTTTCCATGTTTGATGTTGATATTTTTTTAGTCGTCCAATTTTCAAAAAAACATTTTATCTCACCCATTCGAGCGGATTATACTGGGGGGTCAATGGTGTATAGTTAAGGAAAATGTATTGTTATAACTTACTTCAAAATTGGCGTTTTCAGGCGTTTTTGGCGGCGAGATTTACGAAATCTTAAAGATTTCATAAAT
>JBJOPA010000190.1:0-2863 GCA_046051005.1 Bacteroidota bacterium | reverse complement strand
TTTATCAAAAAAGAAATTACTTTTGTGAGATTATTTTTCATCATTATTTTTTACGAACAAAATTTAAAATAGATTACAATGAATAACAAATTTTTGACAGGTGATTTGATTACGTTAGGCGCAATCTGTTATTTTTCGTACCGTTTCTACGACGTGTACGACAAGGGGAATTCTACTTATCCCGTATTGTATGGCATCGTCGTGCTTGCCATCATTGCTTCTAAAATTTGGGAATTGCGTCGTCGCGGCGTAGTTTAAATCCAAAAAAAAAGTCTTCACACCCACGCGGTGCGAAGACTTTTTAGTTGTTTTTTACAATTTTTACAACCCAAATTTAGGCAAAAGTTTAATAATTGCCTGCGAATCTATGCTGATTTTTGCGGGACTTTTGACTGCATTTTGGCGTTTGGTTTCTTTGATTTCTCTCCGAAGTTGAGTCGCCTCTTTTTGCGTTTTTCCGTGCGAACTTTGCGAAACGGCTTCGCTAATTTTCAACGCCGTTTCGGATTCGTTGACCACTGCGGCGGCTTTTGCGACCACCAAAAGCGCGGCATCGTTGATTCTGATGGGTTGTTCCTTGATTTCGGCAACCGTTTGTTCAATCCGTTGCAACACTTTGGTGTTGTTGGGTTGGGTTTTTGCCTGCGCCAAATCTTGTTCCAATACCTTTGTTTTTTCTTCGACGGCGCGTTGCAATTTCACATTTTGCTGGTTTGCAGTCCACGTTTTCTTTGCCTCGACTGATTTGCTGTCCAAACTCAACGCTTTTTGGGCGTAAGAAGCGGCGTTTTCATAGTCTCCCGTTGCCTCGTGCGCTTGCGCGATGGTGTTGAGTGCTTCGGCACTTTTTTCGGCGCGTCGGGTATCGAAATTATCCATTGCGGCAACCAATTTTTTCTGCGCGGTGGTGTCTTGCGGGTTGGCTTGAAGGTCGCGTGTTGCCTTCTTGATGATGAGGTTGTTTTTGCCAAATTCGATACTTTGAATGGCAGGAAAACCAATCATGACGAGCGAAGCCGCGAGCATGACAATCATCAAAACGACGCTCACAGGTTCTTTGCGCACGACACTTCTGACCACCAAATAGATGACAGAAAACGCCATGACCGCCCCTATAATCATCAAAATCCATTCATAAATTAAAAATCCTGCAATCATTTTGAGCTTTTTTTAAAGGAATTACGAAATATATTTTTTTTTAATTTTTAAAACGCCACAAATTTAACGCATTTTTGGATAAAACATTGTGACTTTGTTGCATAGATTTCAGAAACGAATCAGCGTTGTAAAAATATATTTCAGCAAAAGTAGTTTTAAGATATGTTTAACGTTTTTTAGACAATTTCAAATAAATATAATTTTTTCTATTTGATGGACTCAAAAATAGCACCCCCCAGTATAAACCCCATTTTTTTGGAAAAAAGGGATTAAAAAACATCAACACGAGACATGAAATGCGGGTTTTTAAATCTATCAAAATTTTTTTAAACAAAAACTTTTCAATTCATTTTGACGTTAAAAACGGGCGTGCATTTTTGCGGCATCAATTTTTTATCAAATCAATTTCAATTTTTCTATCTATGAAAATTTTGATTATCGGCGGCGGTAACATGGGCTTGACGTATGCGCAAAGTTTTTTGCGGTCACACATTACCAATAAATCTAAACTTTCTTTTCTCGAACGCTCGGAAGAACGGGCGGCGTATTTGCGTTCGTTGGATTTGGGGCAGGTTTTTTCTGAACCCGAAGACTGTCTTTCGCAAGCAGATTTAATCATTTTAGCCGTCAAACCGCAGGATTCGGCGGCGTTGTTTGCGCGGATTCGGCAACATGCGGGCGGCGGCAGTCAGTTGTTTTTGAGCATCATGGCGGGCGTGCCGATTCGTTCGATTTCGGAACAACTCAACGCCGCAAAAGTCGTGCGAGCGATGCCCAATTTGCCCGCGCAAGTGAGCGAAGGCATGACCGTTTTCACCGCCACCAACGACGTGACGCGCTTGGAACTCGTGATGGTGCAAAATCTGTTGTCCACCACCGGAAAAACGTTATATGTCGAGCGCGAATCTGCCATTGATGCCTCCACCGCCATTTCGGGAAGCGGACCCGCATATGTTTATTATTTTATGCGAGCCATGATGGAAGCGGCGCAAAATATGGGTTTTTCGCAATCCGAAGCCGAGCTTTTGGTGACCCAAACCTTCACGGGCGCGGTGGATTTGTATAACAAAACCGCGTTTTCGTGCGATGAATGGATTGGGCGCGTGGCATCGAAAGGCGGGACGACCGAAGCGGCATTGGCGGCATTTGAGGCGGCGGATTTGCATCAAAAAATCATGTTGGGCGCGAATGCTGCACTGGATAGAGCCGTAGAATTGGGTAAAAAGTAGGCTTTTTGTCAAAAAAAAGTAAAATATTTTGAAAAAAAAGCGTTTTCTTGAAAAATAATTTGGAAGATTAGGATATTTATCCTTATCTTTGCATCAAGTTTTTGTGTTTATTTGTTTGGATTGAGAAGCCCTTGCCATTTGGCGGGGGCTTTTTTTTGTGCCCAAAATTGTCATGTTGCTTTTTGTTGAAAAAAAATCATTTTTTTTTGAACTTTTTTGAAAAAATATAAAATTTAAAAAAAATACATAACAATTTTTAAAAAGTATAAAAAATTGATAATCATGTTAAATTCGATTTTTACAATTTTTTATACATTTGTAAGTTTATTTTTTTTGAAAATTTTTGAAAAAAAAGCGTTTTTTCTTGAAAATAATTTGGAAGATTGGGATATTTCTCCTTATCTTTGCATCAAGTTTTTGTGTTTATTTGTTTGGATTGAGAAGCCCTTGCCATTTGGCGGGGGCTTTTTTTTGTG
>JBJOPA010000189.1:0-4874 GCA_046051005.1 Bacteroidota bacterium | reverse complement strand
ATTTCGAGCAAAAATTGGTCGAAATACTGGGGGGGGGGCATTTTGACGTGATTTTGCTCGAAACGGTGTTTCTTGCGCCCTATATTTCGACGATTCGTCGGGTTTCGCCGCATTCAAAAATCATGTTGCGGTCGCACAACGTGGAGCATGAAGTTTGGGAACGGGTCGCCAACACGATGCAAAATCCCTTGAAAGCGCAATATTTACGCTTGATGAATCGCCGTTTGCGTCGTTTTGAGTTGTCGGCATTGGCAGATTTTGATGGCATTGTGGCGATAACGGAGCGTGACGCGGAGGCATTTCGCGGTTTTGGTTATGCGGGTCGGCAAGTGGTTGCGCCCGTAGGTTTGGATTGTAAAGATTACGATTTTGATGCCCAACAGTTTGAAAATTTGGTCAACAAATGTTCTATTTCTTTTATTGGTTCGTTGGATTGGATGCCGAATCAAGAGGGCATTCGTTGGTTTTTGCGCGAGGTTTGGCAACCATTTTTTCAGCAAAAACAATTGCGGCTCGAAGTGGCGGGCATCAATCCGCCAGATTGGTTGCGTCGAACGGACTTGAAAAACGTCCATATTTTGGGCGAAGTTGCCGATGCAAAATCCTTTTTGCGGCAACATGCCGTCATGATTGCGCCTTTGTTTTCGGGCGGCGGCATTCGGGTCAAGATTTTGGAAGGCATGATGTTGGGTCGGGTGGTCATCACGACTTCGACGGGTTTGGAGGGCATTGCGGCTACGGACGGGCGCGAAGTGTTGATTGCCAACGACGCAGCAAGTTTTCAAGAAAAAATAGATTTTTGCTACAAAAACCCTCAAAAAATGCTTGACATCAGTCAAAATGCCCGACATTGGGTCATCGAAAATTTCGACAGAAACCGCATCGCACGACGTGTTTTGACTTTTTTTGAAGAAGCATAAAAATTTAAAAACTTTAAAATCTAACTTTTTTTTCAAAAAAAGCCTTTTTGTAGGGGTTGATACTGGGGGGGGGCGTTTTTGAATGATTTTTTAAATATTTTTGAAACATAGGGAACTTTTTTGATATAAAATTTGTATTATAAAAGTATCGAATCTATTTTCAATTTTTTTTTAAAAAACGTGATATTTATGTCAAAATTCAACCTAATTCCAGAAGGAGGAATAGACGATTTCTCTACTCCTGATGTTAATCGACCAATACGAAATAGAAAAAGTTGGGCGATTATGTATTTCGCTTTACCTTATGCAAATATTATTGGTTCTACATGTTGGGGTATTAGTGTTTTACTGTCAAACGATATGTGGTCAAAAGTTCCGTTTACTTATTCTACCTATCTTTATATTCAGATTCCTCTGATTATTTTGAAAATGCTTTTAGCTGTTTCACTGATTCCAGAAGAACTGAAAGAGTTAGCAATCAAACGCCAAGAAACATCAAAGCGTTTAGTTTTCTTTATCCCATTAAATTTCATAACTGGTATCGTTTTAATGGGGACTTCAGCTTTACCCTTGATTTATCAGACAAATTTTCCAATATGGATTGGTAGTATTATTCAACAAATTTCACCAAGTGTTTCTGAAAAAGTTAAAAGTTTAATCACATTAATATCTGGTCAAACGACTGGTATGATATTTGGCATAATTACTAATCTACTGACAGATGTAGTTAAAAAACTTTTTAAGAAAAAAGGGTAATAAACCTTAAAATCCCTCGTGCATGTGCGCGAGGGATTTTGATTTTAATACTTTCCAAAATCCTAAAAAATTGTATCTTTGCGCCTCAAAATTATAAAATCAATAATCGGAAAAAATATATGTCAGAACTGTCTCAAAAATTTAGCCCCTCCGAAATAGAAGACAAATGGTATAGCCATTGGGAACAAAAAGGGTATTTCCACGCCACGCCCGACCCCACACGCGAGGCGTTTAGCATCGTCATTCCGCCGCCCAACGTGACGGGAATCCTACACATGGGACACATGCTGAACAATACCATCCAAGATGCCCTCACTCGAAAAGCGCGTCTCGACGGCAAAAATGCCTGTTGGATTCCTGGAACCGACCACGCTTCTATCGCAACAGAAGCAAAAGTGGTGCAACACCTGCGCACACAAGGCATCAAAAAAAGTGACCTCACACGCGACCAATTCCTCGCCCACGCGATGGAATGGAAAGACGAATATGGCGGAAAAATATTACAACAACTCCGAAAACTCGGCGCATCTTGCGATTGGGAACGCACCAATTTCACGATGAATCCCGATTATTCAAGAGACGTTATCCGCGTTTTTGTGGATTTATATGAAAAAGGAAAGTTATATCGGGACTATCGAATGGTGAATTGGGATTGCGAAGCAAAAACCGTTTTGTCAAACGAAGAAGTCATTCATGCAGAAGAAGATGCAAATCTTTATCATGTAATTTATTTGTTAGAAGGAGAAACTACCGTTTTGCGCGACGAAAACGGCAATTATACTGGGGGGGGGGTCGTTATTGCGACACAACGCCCCGAAACCATCATGGCAGATGCCGCCGTTGCCGTTCACCCCGAAGACCCGCGCTATCAGCATTTGAAAGGAAAGCGCGTGATGGTGCCGATGATTGGAAAGGCGATTCCTATTATTTTTGATGAATATGTTGACCGCGATTTCGGAACGGGCGCGCTCAAAGTTACGCCCGCGCACGACCCCAATGACTACGAACTCGGCAAAAAACACGGTCTCGACATCATTGATAGCCTCAACGACGACGGTACGTTGAACGAAAAATGTGGCATCGCCGAACTCATCGGCGTTGACCGTTTCGAGGCGCGCCGAAAGGTAAAAGAATTGTTGAACGCGGAAAATGTGTTGATAAAAGTGCAGCCTTATCGCACCAATATTGGTCGGTCGGAACGCACGCAATCGGTTGTCGAACCCAAAATGTCGTTGCAATGGTACGTTGACATGAAAAAAATCGCCGCGCCTGCATTGGAAGCGGTGGAGTCGGACGAAATCGAATTTTTTCCGAAACAATTTAAAAATACGTATCGGCATTGGATGGAAAATATCCGCGATTGGTGCATTTCGCGCCAGTTGTGGTGGGGACATCGCGTGCCAGCGTACTATTTTGGCGGCGAAACCTTTGTTGCCACTACGCCTGAAGCGGCGTTTGAATTGGCAAAAGCCAAGTTTCCAGATGTTCAAATGTCGGATTTAAAACAAGACGAAGACGTGTTGGATACGTGGTTTTCGTCGTGGTTGTGGCCCATTTCGGTGTTCAATGGTTTCGAGGATTCGGAAGATTTTAAATATTTTTATCCAACATCTGTTCTGGTGACAGGTTGGGATATTATTTTCCTTTGGGTAGCGCGCATGGCGATGGCGGGTTACGAATGGAAAGGTGAACGACCGTTTAAAAAAGTGTATTTCACGGGCATGGTGCGCGACAAATCGGGGCGTAAAATGTCTAAACAATTTGGAAATTCGCCCGATGCTTTGCAGTTGATTTCAGATTTTGGGGCGGACGGCGTGCGCTTTGGCGTGTTGAGTTCGAGTCCTGCGGGCGGCGATTTGAAATTTGATGAAAAATTGTGCGAAAATGGACGAAATTTTGCCAATAAATTGTGGAATGCCTTGCGATTGTTGGACGGTTGGCAAATTGTGGACACGCCGCAAAGCAACAAAAATGCGTTGGCGGTGAAATGGTTTGCGCAAAAACAATCCAAAGTTTTGAAGGAAATTGAGTCTGATTTCGAGCAATTTCGCTTGTCAGAAGCCTTGATAAAAATATATTCGTTTATTTGGGACGATTTCTGTTCGTGGTATTTGGAGATGATAAAGCCTGAATATGGCGAACCGATTGACAAAACGACGTTGCAACAAACCACCAATTTGTTCCAACAAATTATGGTGATGTTGCATCCGTTTATGCCTTTTGTGACGGAGGAAATTTACAATCAACTCAACAAAATGGAAGCTGCCAAACTCAGAAGACGTGGAGCTACGAAAGATTGTTGCGCCGAAAATTACCCCAAAGCAAAACGGATGGATGCCGACTTTTTGACAAAAATGGAAACGGCGAAAGAGGCAATCACCAAAATTCGAGAAATTCGGAATGCAAAAGGCATCAAAATGAAGGACAAACTCGTTGTAAAGCTCTCGGATACTGGGGGGGGGGCAAATTTGCTCGAAGAAACGGGTTTGATGGAGATGATAACGAAATTAGCGAATTTGGAAAGTCTGGAACACACGAGGGAAGACGTGAAAAATTCGATTCCGTTTATTGCTTCTACGGATAAATTTTATGTTGTGTTGGCAGAAGATACGATTGATGCAGAAGAAGAGCGCGAAAAATTGACCAAAGAACTCGATTATCAGCGTGGTTTTTTGGCTTCGGTGGATAAAAAATTGAGCAATGAGCGATTTGTTCAAAACGCCAAACCCGACATCATTGCGGCAGAGCGTAAAAAACAAGCCGACGCACAAGCGCGTATCCAAATTTTAGAAGAGAGTTTGCAGAATTTAGGATAAATTGAAGATACAAAAAGCCTCGCACACACGTGCGAGGCTTTTTTGTATTGCATAAAACTGTCTAGATACTGGGGGGGTAAAAAAAAATTACTTTTTTCGCATCATTTCGACCGTAAAGGAGCGTTGATTGACAAATGTGTCTGACTGCGTAATAGACGCATAGTCAGCATGATGCAAAGTAATAGAATAAGAAAGTGCTTTCCCGCCTGGATCAAAAGAAGTTTGGTGACCATTGTGATTTTTTAATTCATATGTTCGTTCCAAGATGGTATCTTTTAAATATTTTTCGTTGTCTCTCATGATAAACCCGCCTCCATTTGGCGACCAATATCGAACTCGCAGTTTGCCGTTCAATTGGTCAATCGGTTTTTTAGTGACTTTA
>JBJOPA010000188.1:0-4911 GCA_046051005.1 Bacteroidota bacterium | reverse complement strand
CTGGAAGTTGGTAAATCATTGTTGTACCCTTGTTTACCGAAAAGTATAAAATTACTTTGTTATCTAAAACGAGTCTATTAGCATTATTTAGTGGAAGTTGTTGGTCTTGATATATGTGTGTATAAATAGAATTGAGCATTATTTGAATATCTTCCCCAGAATGAGGAATTCCTGTAATTGTTCCATCATCTTCAACACCAATTAAGATTGCTCCACCATCAGCATTTGCAAACGAAACTAAGGCTTCTCCAATGTCAGCACATATAGATTTAGTTAATCTTGGTTTTTTATTGTCGGGTCGCCCTTCCAAAGCTGATTTGAACTCTCTAAAATGGCTTTCGCCAAGAATCAAAGTATTTCTTACTTTGTCAGCCAATAATAATATATCATCCATTTACGTTTAATCTAAAATTTATTCCTAAAAAGTGGCAATATTTTTTAAGTGTCGCTACAAAATTAATTAATACAATATTTGATAAAAAAAAGCTAGATTTTATTTGTAGTTATTTAATTATCAATAAATTGTAAAAAAATATGCCCCCACCAGTATATATTAAATAAATTTGATGAAGGACTTATTTACGATGCAAAAATACAATGAAAAAATGAGACAACAGCTTTTTTCTCATTTTTTTTCTCGCGGTTTTTTTTCCAAAAAATGCCATAAAATACTGGGGGGTAGCGTTTTTTTATCGCAAAAACGTTTCCGTTGTTTCTGCATTGATGAGTTGAGTGGGGTAGAGGACGATGAAACTTTTTTGTTCATATTGTTCTGCGGCTAATGTTTTTGGCAACTGATTCATTGTGCGGGCGTAGGAAAGCGTGTGTGGACGCGCTGCCACAAAGACCCAAAGTTGTTGGTCTTTCCAATTTGAGGTTTCAGTTTCCCATTCCTCCCAATTCTCCAAAATTTGATAAACGGGATTCGCAAAGTGCATTTTTTCTTTCTTAAAAAAATCTTTCAAAACGACTAATTGCGCGGCGTTTCCTCGAAAAGTAGCGCGTGCATCGAGCTGTTTTGAAAGCCGATACAAAAGCATTGTCCAATGTCCAAAACCACTTTCCAATTCTGCATTTGGCGGCAAAACAACGTTCATTTCCTTCAAAAAAGCATAGTTTTTAGCCATTTTCGACACCAAAACCGTTTGGTCTGCGTTGGTCAACACTTGCGACATGAGCGACCCAAAGAAAAAATCTACGGCAGAAGACTTGCCACTCCAACCAATCACGATGTCCGAAATTGCCAAATCTCGAGCGGCACTGCTGATGCCACTTGCCACGTTTCGTTCTATCCGTTGCATGACGTTCAACGCAATATCGGCAGCAGCGGCATGTGTTTTTGCACGGTTGAAAAGTCGGTCATTTATTAAAATATTTTGTCGTGCGTCGTCATCGTCTGCCACTACGGAAAGCGGAAAAATTGGCACTTCGCGCTCTTTTTCGTTTTTGATAAAAATCGCTAAATCAATCAATTGTTCAAAATTTGCGGGATTTGCCAATGGCACTAAAATGCGCTGCACGTCTTCCGAATCTTCGGTTTTGATGGTTTGTAGTTCAGCAAGGGCAATTTGCTTTGCTGCTTTTTCGGTAATAAAAGTCGAAACGATGCACGAAACGAGAATCAAAAGTACGGTTCCGTTCAACACGCTTTCGTCGAATAATTTGAGTTCAAAACCGACCAACACAATTGCCAACGTCGCCGCCGCGTGCGCGCTGCCCAAACCAAAAATGAGGTTTCGTTCGGCAACCGAATATCTGAAAAATTGTTGTGTCAAATACGCCGCCAACCATTTGGTGACATACGCCACCGAAATGATGATGAACGCAACGCGCCAAGATGCCCAACTGCCAAACAATACCCGCAAATCAACCGCCATGCCCACACGAATGAGGAAAAAAGGGATAAACAACGCATTGCCGACAAAAATAATGCGATTCATGAGTGCCGACGTGTGCGGAATCAGCCGATTGAGTGCCAAACCCGCCAAAAACGCGCCGATAATGGGTTCCACTTTTGCTAATTCTGCCAAAGTTGCGGCGATGAAAACAACTGCCAACGTGAAAATGTATTGAGAAGTGCCTTCGCTATCCACGTTTTTGAAAAACCATTTGCCAATCATCGGGATAATGCCAAGCACCACGAGGGCAAAAATGATTAAACCAGAAATCATTTCGGCAATGAAAATCGAATTTAAAGAACCTTTCGACGAGGCGGCAATGACCGACAACAACAACAATGCCGCCGTATCCGTCAGAATCGTGCCGCCCACCGTCACCACTACCGCCTCGTTTTTGGTAATGCCCAAGCGACTCACAATCGGGTACGAAATGAGCGTATGCGTTGCGTACATGCCCGCGAGCAACAACGAAGAAATGAAGGAAAAATCTAATAAATACCAAGTAGAAATCGTGCCAACCAACAACGGAATCGAAAAAGTGAGCGAACCAAAAACGATAGATTTGCGTGCATTTCGCTGAAAATCTCGAAAATCTATCTCCAAACCTGCCAAAAACATGATGTAAAGCAAGCCGATGGTCGAAAAAAGTTGCATGGCATTGTCAAAGGCAATCACGCCGCCGCCTTTGGGTCCCAATGCGACACCCCCCAGTATCAAACCTACGATGCCGGGAATTTTGAGTTTCCGAAACAACAAAGGCATCACCAAAATGACCACCAATAAAACAGCAAACAACAAAACTTGATTTGAGATGGGAAGCGTCCAATGTAAATCTAAAAACGGCATCATAGTGGGGTATTGAATCAATTATCTTTCAATTTGTCAATGGCTCGGCGGTCGCGTTTGGTGGGTCTGCCTGTGCCTTTTCCGCGCAATTCTCTGCCTTCGTTGCCTGCAAACCATGCTTCAAATTTTTTGAGTTCGGCTTCGGGCGTGAGGTTTTCGTAGCACGGCGCAGCCAGCGTTGCCGACACGCGCTGTTCGAGGAGTTGCAACACTTTGTAGGTGTACGTGAAACCGTCTTTTTTGACTTCGATGGAGTCGCCGACGACCGTCATGGCTGATGCTTTTGCGTTTACACCGTTGATTTTGACTTTGTCGCCCTTGCATGCGTCGCTCGACATGGTGCGAGATTTGAACACGCGAATCGCCCAAAGCCATTTATCTATTCTTACTTTTTCTAATGTAGGCATGATGGTTGTGGTTGCTTTTCAAAAATTATCAGGCACAAAATTAATATAAAAATTGAAAACAAAATGAAATATTTTTTTGACGATAAATAAAATTTTTGTTGATTTATTGGATATTTTTTTCAAAAAAAACGACAAAAAAGCTACCCCCCAGTATCCAACCCAAAAATACGATTTTTTTAGAAAATTTTGATGAAAATCAAGTAATGGAATTACAAAAAATAATAATTCACTTTTTATTCACATAAAATTTTATCAAAATACACTACTTTCGTGTCACATTTCCATAAAATTTGGTTTTTCGTCAAAATTTGGTTTGAAATTTGATGTTTTTTAATATGTGTCTCAAAACACAACCCAAAGTTTCTTCCAATTTTAAAAACATGCTCAAATAACCAAATTAATTTTTATTCAAATTTTATTCAAATTTTATAGCAACTAATATTCTGATTCGATTATTTGTATCGAAATTTTCATATTTACTTTTATTTTATTTCGCATGAGAAAGATTTTTTTATTGACAATTTTGTTGCACGCGACTGTGACGGCAGTTTTTGCCCAAAAATTTGGCTATCCACAAGTAGCCGAAAGACAAGTCATTGGAACAAAATGGCGGTATAGCTACACACTCCAATTTGAAAGTAATACGATGATTCACCAAGCTAAAAGTGATTATCAATATTATCTTTTCTTTAAGTATGATTACACTTTCGAGCAATCCTTGCAAGGAAAACTCACCAAAGGAACTTGGAGTTTGAACGGTTCCACGATGTTTTATCCGTTCAGAAATATCAAAAAATTTGAAATTGCTGCCATTGATGCGAACACCTTGATTTTGGAGTTCAACCAACCCAATTCAAACGGAACCTATCAATATCACTTCGTCGCCGTCGAAAGCAAAGACGCGCCCTTCACGCGACCCGCCAACGAACTCGAAGAAGTGACCATCTATTCAAAAAACAAAGACCGACAAAAACGCTGGTGGCAATCGGCGCGAAACCCCAAAAATGAACCCGCTTTGGCAAACAAAGAAGTGCCAATCCAAGTGGAACTCATCGGCGGCGGCTATTATGGCGGCATTGACCCAACGGTAAAAGATTTTATACAAATCAAATCTGACGGACGATTGATTCGAGAACATCAAACCGTCAATCAACCACTTTTGATTACCAAAAAATACATTCCACGTGCAGAATTAGAAAAATTTGCAGAATATGTCGTTCAAAACAAATTTTTTGATATGCAACGAATGTACGATTGTGGAACGCCCGTTTGTGAAAAACGAAAACTCAGCAAGCCCACGCCAATCCCGCTGCGCTTGATGATTTCGTATGGCGACAAACGAAAAGTGGTCACCATCAGCATTTGGGGGCAAGACCACACGAAGCAAAAATATGTTGATTATCCACAATCTTTGGACTATATCATTGATGCCATTCAGCGTTTTGCCAATCGAATGGAAGACCCTCGCGCAGGCGGCAATCGCGCAAGCGGCAACACCCGCGAACCCTAATCGCTTCAAAATTTGAGCAAAAAATTACAAAAAAGACTACCCCCCAGTATAAAACCCCAAAAATGGGCAAATATACTGGGGGGTATCTTTTTTTCGGGAAAAGTGCTATTTTTGTAGCAAAAATAAACCATTTCAAAAATAAAAAAAATAAATTATGAAAAAAATATTATTTGTCTTATGTCTATCCATTAATAGTTGTTTTTGTCAAAACATCATAACCGAAGCAACTGATACCATACAAGTTGATTAT
>JBJOPA010000187.1:0-8387 GCA_046051005.1 Bacteroidota bacterium | reverse complement strand
CGAAAAATCTAATTTCTTTATCGGCGGTTTATCATTCAAAACTATCATTGTTGGACAAGATAAATACGTATATAAAAGTATGAAAAATGCGGAATGTGTTATATACAAGAATGAAAAAATAGCATTAAAAAAAACAAGACCTTATGGAGGACTTGGACACGTTAGAGAGAGTGGTTGCTATTTGTATATAGATGAAGGAGAAAATGTTTTTGTACTATTGTCTATTCTGTTATGTTTAGATTTTGATTTTTACAGGGATTCTTTTCGGGAGTAATAAATTTTAATATGGAATACGTATTCATATTGTTATTATCGGGATTCGGAAATGTATTAGGTAAGAAAAAGTAAAAGAGATTGATTTATATTACGTAAAAAAAATATTTTATGAATTTGAAAAATTTTAAAAAAACGTTGTTTCTTTTTGTTTCAATATCTTGTTGTTCCATGTGTACAAATCGTGCGCAGCAAGCAGTTGAATATTACAACGATGCAATTGGTGATTTAGAACAAGGAAAATATCAGTTTGCCATCAGTAAGTTGACAGAAGCAATTTATCTGGATTCAACATTTTTACCCGCCTTTTATCTAAAAGGGATTTGTCTGTACGATTTAAAACGTTATCAAGAAGCGATAGTAGATTTTTCTTATTGTATTTCAAAAGATACGACAAAAGGAACTTTTTATCTTTATCGTAGCGATTCGTACAGAAAAATGCAGCAATTAGAAACCGCTTTACAGGATTTAGATCGCGCAGGTTTGTTGACAAGCGTAGCTCCCGGAATCGTTCACCCATTATTTGCTGATGAAAAACAGGATTTATATGATGTCATAACTGTATTTGATATTATAATTAGACGAGGTGAAATTCTCATGAAATTAGAACGTTACATGGATGCAATAGTTGCCTATACAGATTGCTTAAGAATGGGAGATAGAACTGTAATAAAAGACCGTGCCTATTGTTTGTATAAATTGGGTCATAAAGATTATGCTTGCAAGGATATAATGCAAGCAATCACTTGGGGAGATACGACTGTATCTGCCTTAAAGCATTCTTATTGCGACTAAGTTTTTGCTGTCCAAACCGCCCCCCCCAGTATAAAACCCGTTTTGTATTATAAAAAATATTACTTTTGCAGTCTTGAATGGATAGAATAAAATCATTTTCAAACGAAGAGCGCATTGCGTAAGAGATGGTGGGCGTATAAAATTTGTGTTACATCAATAAAATGTAGTAAGATAATGGCTGAATATATTGATATTTATTTTTTAGTTGAAAAAAGAACAATCGAGGTTGCGTTAGATTTTATGGATAAATATGCCCCGCTATCTGTTCCTTCTGCCGATGACTATCCCGTAGCATTGCACTCCGATAACCCAACCATTATTTTCGATGAACCAATATCATTAATGCGGTTTTTATCAGCAGAAAAATATATTGATTACGCGATATATTGGAGTAACGAGCATAATCAGAGTAATTACTTCATAGAACACATAATGATATTTTATACTGATGACAATAAAATGATTTTTGGAATATCGGTTGATAAACACAATTGCCTTAAATTTGATATAGATGGAGTCATTAAAGATATTAATCAATTTATTAAGTCCAATATTTATTGTATCACCGTAGAGGAACCACCTCCTTTTAACGCGATGGAGTTTGAAGATTTTGCAAAAGCGAGATTTCGTAGTATAAAAGAGGTTATGTAGATAAGAGCGAGGGGGCAAATATTTGCTAAATCGGACTGTAAAATATCAGAATTATAACAATTATAAAAATATACGGTTATATCAGACAGGAAACTCATTCGTTTCTTCAAGCTCTCGTCGCACGCGAGGGTTTTTTTTATGCAATAAAATCATACCCCCCAGTATAAAACTCAGTTTTAGGTTCTATTTTATTGTTTTATGGTGCGTTTAATGCGTTTTATGCAGCAAAAACTACCGAATTAGGTGCGTTTTTTTAAAACGAGGTGACGAAATTGTCAAAGGAGGTGACGAAGTTGATAAATCGTTTGACAAAATTAGTAAATTAAGTGACAAAATTGGTAAACAGGGTGACGAATGTTGTTAAATTTTTAGCAATTCTACTCAAATTAGCATCAACTTTATTTAAATTAGCATCAATTCTAGTCAGATTTGTATCAATTTTAATCAGATTAGTATCAATATTTTTAAAAAAGCATTCGTGTTTAGTTGATTTTGAATCATTATTTATTGAATAAGAGCCTATTTTAGTGAAATTTGAATCGTTTCTTTCTAAATTAGCATCAACTTTTTTTAAAAAATGGTCGTAAATACTTATTTTTGGTGCAATAAAATGCAATAAAGAGGCTAAAATATTGGTTTTTGGGGCGTTTATACTGGGGGGGGGGCTTTTTTCTGAAAATTAAGCAGCGTTTTTGTTTTTTTTAGGAAAGATTTACTGTAACGAAGGCATAAAAAGAACCTGAGTACTTGATTGCTCAATGTAACTCAGGTTCAAATGGGTATTATTATGGTTTTTAATTGTCAGTTATGCCGAACAAGCCATGCAATCAGGGTCGTCTAAGCTACATGCTTTGCCTTCAACATCATTTAAATCTGCGGCAGTCGGCGTTTTGATGTTGTCAAAATCAATTTTTGGTGCTTGAAAAGTATCCACCGCAACGGCTTCTGGACGTTGTACCACCACACCATCAACATCTTTGTTCACAAAACGTTGTTGATACTTCGCAGAAAGCGTAAATTTGATAGGGTCAACCGCAGGTCTAGACCGTAAATAATACATTCCTGTCTTCAATCCTTTCTCCCACGAATAGAAATGCATAGAACTCAGTTTAGAAAAGTTCGGACTTTCAATGAAAACATTGAGTGACTGTGATTGACAAATAAATGCCCCCCTGTCCGCCGACAAATCAATGATGACTCTTTGTCGAATTTCCCACGAAGTTTTGTATAAATCCTTTAATTCTTGCGGTAATCCGTCAATATTTTGAATAGAACCGTTCGCCGCAATGAGAATTTCCCGCGTTTCATCGTTCCACATGTTCAATCGCACCAAATCATGGAGCAAATGTTTGTTGACCACGATGTGTTCTCCCGACAATGTGCGTCGCGTATAGATGTTGGAGGTGTAAGGTTCAAAACATTCGTTGTTCCCCAATATCTGCGACGTAGAAGCCGTCGGCATCGGCGCAACGAGTAATGAATTTCTTGCCCCTTTTTCCATCACCTTTGCACGCAATGTTTCCCAATCCCAACGCTTGGAAGGCTCGACTCCCCACAAATCAAATTGAAATTGCCCCTTCGACAACGGAGAACCCTGAAAAGATTGGTAATGTCCGTCCTTTTCTGCCAAAGCATTGGACTCCGTCATGGCAGCGAAGTAGATAGTTTCAAAGATGTCTTTGTTAAGTTGCTTGGCTTCGGGTGAATCAAAAGGAAAACGCATGAGAATAAACGCATCGGCTAACCCTTGCACGCCAAGTCCGATGGGACGATGCCTCATATTAGAGTTGCGCGCCTCTTCTATCGGATAATAATTGATGTCAATCACACGATTTAAGTTGCGCGTCACCACGCGAGTGATGTCGTATAGCCGCTGAAAATCAAAACTATGCTTCCCTTTTTCGTCGGCGACGATGTATTTTGGCAAAGAAAGGGACGCAAGATTGCAAACTGCGACCTCATCTGGCGAAGTATATTCCAATATTTCGGTGCAGAGGTTCGACGACCGAATGGTGCCGAGGTTCTTTTGATTAGATTTCTTGTTCGCCGCATCTTTGTAGAGTATATATGGTGTGCCTGTCTCTATCTGAGACTCAAGAATGGCAAACCACAACTCTTGGGCTTTGACCACTTTTCGTGCGCGTCCCTCCGTTTCATAGCGATGATAGAGCGCCTCGAATTCGCCGCCGTAGGTGTCAAACAAGTTTGGGGCTTCACTTGGGCAGAATAAGGACCATTCTCCGTTTTGTTTGACCCGTTCCATGAATAAATCGGGTATCCACATGGCATAAAAGAGGTCTCTTGCCTTCATTTCCTCTTTGCCATGATTCTTTTTCAGTTCTAAAAAGTCAAAAACATCTGCGTGCCAAGGTTCGAGATAGACCGCAAACGCTCCTTTTCGCTTGCCTCCACCTTGGTCAACGTATCGTGCCGTTTCATTGAAGACGCGCAACATCGGAACCAAGCCGTTAGAAACGCCGCCCGTGCCTTTAATATATGCGCCTTTGGCGCGTATATTGTGCGCCGAGATGCCAATTCCGCCTGCGGACTGGCTAATTTTTGCACATCTGGACAAAGTTTCGTAAATGCCGGGTATAGAATCTTCGGTCATGGACAACAAAAAGCAGCTCGACAACTGCGGACGCGGTGTGCCTGCATTAAAAAGTGTAGGCGTGGCGTGGATAAACCATTTTTCGGACATCAAATGGTAAGTTTCGATGGCTGCATCAATGTTGTTGCCGTGTATTCCGACGGCGACGCGCATCAACATTTGTTGTGGACGCTCTACGACTGCGCCTTTCATGCGCAACAGGTAAGAACGCTCCATTGTTTTGAAACCGAAGTAGTCAAAATCAAAATCTCGGTCAAACACAATGGCAGAATCGAGCCTATCTTTATTTTTTTGGACGACTTTGTAGGTTTCTTCGCCAATCAAACCCGCTTTTTCGCCCGTTTTTGGGTCAATGTAGTTGTATAAATCTTTAATTGTTTTAGAAAAAGATTTATCGGTGTTCTTATGCAAATTAGAAACGGCGATGCGTGCTGCCAAAATTGCATAGTCTGGGTGTTGTGCCGCCATGGTTGCGGCGGTTTCTGCTGCGAGATTGTCGAGTTCTGTGGTGGTAACTCCGTCATATAGACCGAGAATAACCTTTTTCGCAATGTGAATGGGTTCGACGAACTGCGCATTTAGTCCGTAGCATAGCTTTTTTACCCGAGCGGTTATCTTATCGAAGCTTACGTCTTCCCGCTTTCCAGTACGTTTGATGACTTGCATGATGTTGAGACTTTAAAAGATAATAGATTCTTTGTAAAAATAATGATATTTATTGCGCCAATACCCAAATTTGATGCTTGGATACTGGGGGGGGGACCTTTTTTGTTAAAAGTCTTCGTCCAACGAGAACATTTGCTTCCCTGCTTCGGCAGTTACGCCTGCTTTTTGGTAATCGCCGACCCTTTTTTCAAAGAAATTGGTCTTCCCTTGCAAAGAAATCATGTCCATCCAAGAGAACGGATTGGCGGTTCCATAGACTTTGTTGCAACCCAATGAAAGTAACAACCTATCGGCAACAAATTCAATATATTCGCTCATCAATTCCGCATTCATTCCGATAAGATTTACTGGAAGTGCGTCCGTTACGAACTCTTTTTCAAACATAACCGCTTCGGTAATGATTGCCGTCACTTCTTTTGTGTCGAGTTGTTGTTCGAGCATGGAGTAGAGTAGGCACGCAAAATCGCAATGTAGCCCCTCATCTCTGCTGATGAGTTCGTTAGAAAAGGTGAGACCCGGCATTAATCCGCGTTTTTTCAACCAAAATATGGCGCAGAACGACCCCGAAAAGAAAATACCTTCCACCGCCGCAAAAGCGATGAGTCGGTGTGCGAAAGTAGGGGCGTTTTCAATCCATTTCATTGCCCATCTTCCTTTTTTCGACACGCAATCCAAGTTTTGGAGGGCATTGAAAAGATAATCTTTCTCCTTATTGTCTTTGATGTAGGTGTCAATCAATAAAGAATACATCTCGGCGTGAATATTTTCAATCGCCACTTGAAATCCGTAGAAACATCTTGCTTCGGGAATCTGCACTTCCCGCATGAAATTGAGGACAAGATTTTCATTTACGATGCCATCGCTTGCGGCGAAGAAGGCAAGTACGTGTTTGATGAAGTGTCTTTCGTTGTCGGAGAGGTTCACCCAATCCACGAGGTCTTGTGCGAGGTCAACTTCCTCTGCAGTCCAGAACGATGCTTCAGCGACTTTGTACATATCCCACACTTTTTTGTGTTGAATCGGGAACAAAACGAAGCGTCCTTCACTTTCTCTGAGTATGGGTTCTACGAATTTAGACGTAGTATTTAAGTTTTCAATAGACATAAATCTTATTTTTTATTATTAAGAACTAAAAATATATAAAACAATAGCTTACCAATTTCTTTTTTGACTGTTTTGGGCATAAAAATGACCACCCCCCAGTATAACACGGCATGTTTTGCGTGTTGATACGGCAGTTAGGTTAGTTTTGATTAAAAACTCGTTAATTTTAACTAAGAATATGCTGTAAAAACCTATAATGATAGTGTTTCGATGCCCGTCTGCAACGTTTCCGTGCATGTGCTGCGGCATTGAATGTTGTTGTTGCTTAAAAGTCGCAACAACATTGTTTTGTTGAGGTTAAGAATTGACAACATCAACGATGTCTGTTGTCGTTTTCTGAAAGATAATTTCTTATTGCTCAGAAACTTGAGTTACATTTTTCTCGTAGTACGCTATCTGACGGTTCGTTTCCGCCTGATTTGCTGTTCACCATACGTTTGTTCATATCATCTACACTGTTTCTATCACCCAATTTGTTCGCTTGAATGTAGTTACCTTCGACTTTAACGCTTATTGTGTCGAAATAGGTTCAGATTTGATGCAATGTTTTACTTTTTTTATTGCTTTTTATACCGAAACTAATACTTTTATTTGTTTATTATATGACCCCCACCCTAAAAAAGGTAGCTTACCCATATTTTTACCAATTGATGACACGAAGTTACTACTATTTGGAGGTCTGGCAAGCACAAGTTTTCCACACAATGTGGATAATTTGCACAATTAATTGATAATCAATTGCTATTGTTTTTTCCACAGTGTGGATAAGATTTTTGTGGAAAAATAAATTTCCTACAACGGCATCATTTTGTGCTTTAAAAAAGTTATGCGTTAGGTGAAAATTAGTTTTAATGCCATGTTTTTGATACAATTTGCTGTAAAAAGAAGATAAAAATAAAGCAAAAAGAAATCGTCTCACGCGCATACGTGAGACGATTTGATGGGGGCGTGAGCGGTTGATTAGTTCAACAACTCATAGATGCCCGCTATGCCTTGTCCACCGCCTACGCAGGCAGTGACCATGCCATATTTTTTCTGTTGTCTGCGCATTTCATTGAACAATTGAATGCTGAGTTTCGCGCCCGTGCAACCGAGTGGATGCCCCAACGCAATGGCTCCGCCATTCACGTTGACAATATCGGGGTTCAATCCTGCTTGTTGCATAACGGCAAGTGATTGCGCTGCAAATGCTTCGTTGAGTTCAATCATATCAACATCATTGAGTTTCAATCCTGCTTTTTTCAATGCCTTTGGTATCGCCGCACACGGACCGATGCCCATGACGATTGGTTCCACACCTGCCACCGCGCAAGACATCATGCGGGCAATGGGTTTGAGTCCCAACCGTTTTGCCATCGTATTAGACATGACCAACACAAATGCCGCTCCGTCCGATGTTTGAGAAGAATTGCCCGCCGTCACCACGCCTGTGGTCGAGAACGCTGGACGCAATTTGCCCAAACCTTCCACAGTGGTTTCGCGTCGCACGCCTTCGTCGGTTTCTACGACAAAAGATTTTTCTTTGCGTTTGTCGTCTTGTACAAACACTTCGGTCACTTGAACGGGAACGATTTCGGATTTAAACTTACCTGCATCAATCGCTGCCGCCGCTTTCACGTGGCTGTTGTAAGAAAACGTGTCCGCCGCTTCTCGGGAGATGTTAAATTGTTTGGCAACTGCTTCTGCCGTCAACCCCATGCCCACGACATAGTCGGGCGTGTTCAACGCAACATGATAGCTGGGAGCCAATTTATAGCCCGTCATCGGAATCATAGACATGCTTTCTACGCCGCCTGCGATGTAGCATTCGCCCATATTGGCTTTAATTTTGGCAACGGCGATAGAAATTGCCTCCAAACCCGATGCACAATACCGATTAATCGTAAAACCCGGCACATCAATGCCCAACGCCCGCAACGCAATTTGTCGCCCGATTTGCAAGCCTTGCTCGCCCTCTGGATTGGCGCAACCGACAATCAAGTCATCAACGAGTTTTGGGTCTAATTCTGGCACTTGCGCCATCAAATGTTTAATCACATCTACCGCCAAATCATCTGAACGATAGTTCTTAAACCCACCTTTCGACGCTTTCCCTACTGCCGAGCGAAAACCTGAAATGATATAAGCATCTTCCATATCTAATATTGATATTTAATTTTTTTATAATTATTTTTAACCAAAAGCCATACGATGCCACATCGCATCAATACGGCGGCAAATGTAAACAGAAATAATATTTACACAAAACAAAATGCCGCTTTTTTTATTTTTTATGGCGAATATTCGC
>JBJOPA010000186.1:0-6087 GCA_046051005.1 Bacteroidota bacterium | reverse complement strand
TCTCGAACAGATGAAAACGATGAATCAAAAATTTGGTTTCGGCTTGTTTGTGTTCCCTTTCAACGAAAAAAAATCTTTTGGACACACGGGCGGCATTGACGGATTTTCTTCGATGGCAACTTATTTTCCGTCAGACTCTTTGGCAGTCGTATATTGTGGGAACGGAAAAGGCTTTGAACGAAATAATATTTTGTTAGGCGTTTTGAAAATATATTTTAATAATCCTTACGAAATTCCAACATTTGAAAAGAAAAAAGGAATAGATACGGATTTACAACAATACGTCGGGCTTTATACATCAGACGATATACCGCTAAAAATTCGCGTGGAAAACGAAAACGGAAATTTGACCGCACAAGCAACGGGGCAATCCGCATTTCCGTTAGAAGCTGTCGAAAAGCATCAATTTGTGTTTGAAACGGCGGGCATTCGCATGAATTTTGACCCTGAAAAATCCGAAATGACCTTGCTACAAGGCGGCGCGACTTATCAATTCAAAAAAGAAAAATAAGTAAAAAAAAATGACCGTCAACAAAGCATTTTGAGCGAACCCGATTCGCTCAAAATGCTTATTTTTGTGGCTAAATCATCGTGTTAAATTATCATTTTTTTTATGTGGAAACCTGACCAACCCAATCCCAAAAACGTCGAACTTCCGTTTGATGTTGACGCATTAAATATTTTCTTATCCAATCATTTCAAAAAAAATATCGCCATTCAGACGGCGCAACGTTTTGGCGGCGGGTTTTCAAATTTAACTTTTTTGCTGACACTTTCAGACGGCAATACGCTCGTGATGCGCACGCCGCCCAAAGGCGCAAACATCGCATCGGCGCACGACATGGGGCGCGAGTTTCGCGTTTTAAATGCCATTTCGCCTTATTTTTCAAGCATTCCAACGCCGATTGTAGCCGCAGATGCCGATGTTTTGGGGATTCCTTTTTTCATTATGTCACGTTCGGAGGGCGTTGTGCTTCGTGCGAACGATGCGACGGATGAAAATCTCACCCCCCCAGTATGTCATCAAATTAGTGACCTTTTGTTGCAAAAAATAATTGATTTACACGCCATTGACCTTCAAAAAACAGGGCTTCACAACATCGGAAAACCCGAAGGCTATGTGAAAAGACAAGTCGAAGGTTGGATAAAACGTTACGAAAAAAGCAAAACTGACCACATTCCAAACATGGAAAAACTTGCCGAATGGTTGCCAAAAAATCTGCCGCAACCGCAAATCCCGACGCTTTTGCACAACGATTTTAAGTTTGATAATCTCGTTTTTTCGACCGATTTGTCAAAAATTGAAGCCGTTTTGGATTGGGAAATGGCAACCGTTGGCGACCCGCTCATGGATTTGGGCGCAATGTTGGCATATTGGTGCGAAGCGGAAGACGATTTTTTTCCGAAAATGCACAACCTCACGTGGCGTTCGGGATTTCCGACGCGGCAGGAAATGGCGCAACGTTATGCCGATGCAACGGGGCGAAATATTGACGAATTAGGATTTTATTTGGCGTTTGGTTTTTTCAAAAATGCGGTCATTGCGCAACAAATTTATGCCCGATGGAAACAAGGAATCGCAACCGACCCACGATTTGAACAACTCATTTTCGGCGTAAAAACGTTGGCAAAAATGGGTTTTAAAGAAATAAAATAAAGAAAATTCAAGAAAACAGAAAAATAAAAAATGCCATTTGCGAGATTTCACAAATGGCATTTTTTGTTTTTAAAATGTCAAATTTATTGAATGGTGTCGCCCATTTCGTCGTTTTGAATGCGTCGAAATAGGTCATCAATATTTGTCATTTCTTCAATCGTATCGTCATAAAAAAACAAAATTTGCGGAATCACGCGCACTTGTTTTTTAATACGTTGCCCCAATGCGTTGCGAAGCCTCAATTTTTCTTCGGTCATCATCATCAACGGTTCTTGCACGTGGTCGGTATTGAAAATGCTAAAATATATTTTTGCCAACATCAAATCGGGCGACATCATCACTTTTGTGACGGTCACGAGTGCTTTTGGTCCATAAATATTCAACCCTTCATCTAACAAAACCATGCTAAAATTGCGTTTCACCATTTCAGCGACTTGTTTCTGGCGTTTTGTTTCCATCTCTTTTCTATTTCAAATATTTTTAAAAAAACAATTACGGTGCAAAAATACACAAAAAAAAGCCCCCCCCCAGTATAAAACCTATTTTTTTGACGCAAAAGCCAAAAAACCTTCCAAATCTCTCGCATTGAGGCAATTTTGAGGATTTAAACCGCCTTTTCGCGCCACATTGATGCCGTATTTAATGTCGTCAATCCCTTCTCGACTGTGCGCGTCGGGGTTTATGGAAATCAAAATACCCCGATTCAACGCCGCATCAATGAGCGTCCAATCCAAATCGAGGCGATACGGATTGGCGTTCAACTCTATCGAAACGCCATTTGCGGCGCAAGCGTCCATCACTTTTTCAAAATCGAGCGGATAGCCCGTCCGTGCGCGCAAGAGTCGTCCCGTCGGGTGTCCCAAAATTGTCGTATAAGGATTTTCGACGGCTTTGATGACGCGGGCAGTCGCTTTTGCTTCGTCCATTTTCAAATTGGAATGCACCGAAGCGATGATGAAATCAAAATTTTTCAAAATATCTTCACCATAATCCAAACTTCCGTCGTTCAAAATATCGCTTTCAATGCCTTTTAAAATTCTGAAATTTTTTGATGCGTATTTCAAATTGAGCGCGTCAATTTCTGCCCATTGCGCTTGCAAACGGTCTTCTTTCAAGCCATTTGCGTAAAAAGCTGCCTTCGAGTGGTCAGAAATTGCGAGATATGAAAAACCTTTTGCATGACTTGCCGCCGCCATTTCTTCCAGCGAATTGATGCCGTCAGAATAGGTCGTGTGCGCATGAACCACGCCGCGAATGTCCGACGCTTGAATCAAATTTTCAATTCGTTGTTGAAATTTTTCGTCGCCCAAACGATTCAATATTTTTGGAAAATCGCGCAGTTCGGGCGTGATAAAAGGCAAATTTGCTTTCTCGAAAATGGTTTTTTCGGCTTCGATGCCTCGAAAATCTCCCCCCCCAGTATTTTCTAAAAAATCTGCCAAAAAATCTGCCGAACTGGAATATCTAAACAATTTTGACCCCCAATTTTCGGATTCGCAATGATAAATTTTTAAGGCAATTTCTTGTTCTTCTCGCGTAGCTTCTGTCCAATTTTCAGATTTTTGAACGGAAGAAAAACCATTTTTTGATAAAAAATCAAGCGTATTTTCCTGCGGCAACGTGGTTAAAAACTCAATTTTTCCTACCAACGGCAAATTTCGGCGCAACTCGCCCACGCGCTCGAAAGGCGCATCGAAATGCCAAGCCGTTTCAATTTCTTTGGCAAAATCATCGGCATCTGCCCAAAATATTTGACCACGTGTTTTGAGGTAAAGTTCAACGTTTTTTCGGATTTCTTCTTGCGTTTTTTTGCCAAAACCGTGCAATTCAATCAACCGATTTTCGTTACAGGCATACAACAATTCGCCGACGGTTTCGATTTCTAAATCCTTCCAAATTGCCAATATTTTTTTGATGCCCAAACCCTTGATGCGCAACATTTCGACCACGCCCGACGGTGTTTTGTCGGCATAATTTTGATAGGTTTGTAGCGAACCCGTTTGCAAAAGCTCTTGAATTTTGTCCGCAATATTTTTTCCAACGCCTTTGATTGCCTCCAATTCTGGGCGTGGCAAATCCGAAAGTGGCGTTTCAAACTTGCGCAACACCAAATACGCATTGCTATAACTTCTAATTTTAAATGGATTTTCGCCGTGCAATTCCATGATTGCCCCCAAATCTGCAAACGCATTTGCAATTTCTTTATTCGTCATTTTCTTAATGCTAATTTTTCACAAAAACAGCCACAAACTGGACGCTTTGTGGCTGTTTTTTCCTATTTTTCAAAAAATGATAGACATTTTTTTTATCCAATTTTATCGGAACATTTTAAAACAATCGGTCAAATCTTTTCGTTTTCCTGCGTCTGGGTCGAGGTTGAAAACGAGGCTAACCTCGTGCGTACCGCCCGTTTTGCCCGACAAACCGTTAGAAACCGTGAAATCGAAACTATAACCAAACTTGAAATATGGATTGCGAAAACCCAACGCCATAATCAACGCATCAGGGTTTCCGAACGTATGACGATACCACATGCCGCCAAAAATCGGTCCGAAACCCGCATACGAACCTACGTTGAGTTGGTTCAAAGTAGATTGTCTCGTATATAAAAACGTAGGCGAAATGTAAACTTCGGCAGTTCGGCGCGTGCCTTTTCGCGCCACGTAGGTGTAACCACCGTGCAAAGTCGTGCGCAACGGCAAACCCAACGTGGTTCCGTTGATGGTTTGAATCAAAAAACTTTCGTTCGGCGTAGTCAAATGACTGAGATTGAGACCGACGTGAAACGTTTCGCCGTACAACATAACGCCTGAACCCACGTCAAATTTGGTTTGTGCCAATTGTAGCGGTCGTTCTTCGGCAGTCCGCAAAACGGGTCCGCGCAACGGGTCAATTTGGTCTTGAAAGATAAATTTATCCCAATTCAGCGAACTTTGAAAAACGCCAACTTGCAAACCAATTTTAGCGGTCAAATAATCGTTTAATTTAACGCGATAAGCGTAGTGCAACGCCGCCGTCGTGCGCTTGACGATGTCCGCCTGATTGTCGGTCATGACGGTAAAACCGATGCCCGAATTGAGGTTGTCAATGAATTGGTCGTAACTCGCAGACGACGTATTGTAGCCCGGCTGCTCCGTATCCGCCCCAAAAGAGGGCCATTGAACGCGATAGTTTAAGGCAATAAACGGAGCCTGCGCGTTGCCTGCAAAAGCGGGGTTGAGTTGCAACGGCGCAGCAAAAAATTGACTAAACACAGGGTCTTGCGCCTGTGCATACGTGCCGACAAAGCAAACGAGGACAAAAAGAAAATGTCGAGCTTTCAACATATTTTATGTTTTTAAATACTTTTTTCTAAAAGATTTTAGGAGCAAGTCAATGACAATACATTAAAAATTGAGTAGATTTTTCAGAAAAGTCGCCACAAATTTGTGGTTATTTTTTAAATTTTTATTACTTTTTTCATTTTTTCGTAAACTTTTTTTCAAACTTTAACAATTTCAGTTTTTTTTGAGAAATTTGTGGCGAAAAATGCCCCCCCCCAGTATAAAACCGTATAAAACTGTATAAAACCCGAAAAAACAACTTTTTCAACATAAGAATGTTAAAATTGTTCATCTAATAACATTCTCTTGTTTCCAAACGTTTTGAAAAGGATTTTATTTTATATCTTCAAACTAAAATTTTATTTTTTTTTGTAAAAATATCCGTCAATAAAACAGTGCAACGTATGAAAAATATTTTAACCCTTCTCTTTGTTCTTGCGTTTTTTACAAACGTTTTGACAGCCCAAAACGTGACGCGCCACCGCCTCGCGTGGACGAATCCAAAAAGCGTAGAACAATCAGACGGTACCACCCGCGACTATCTTTCATTCGACGAAGCCCAAATTTTGGGGCGTGCGTCGGGCAATTTGCCGCATTTTACGCATCGTTTTCCTTTGGGCGCAAGCGATGCAAGGCTGAATGTGCAACTTCAAAACGAAGTGTACGCGCCGCTTGAAATTACGCCTAATTTTGACAAAACGACCTTGTCATTGGTCGAAAATCAAGTAAAAATAACGGCGTTTTCTTCAAAAGACAGAACCGATTTTTGGGGAAATGTTCAGATTTTGCCGATTCGCAAGGTTGGAACAAATTACGAAAAATTGATTAGTTTTGATTTATTAGTCAATAATTCACCCATTCCAAGTGGTTCATTTTTTCGAGGAGATTTCGCAAGAAATTCAAATTTGAAAGATGGTGATATTTATAAAATTTCGATTCGAGAAACAGGCGTTCAAAAATTGGATTATAATTTCTTGAAAAATGACTTAAAAATATCGAATCTCGACCAAATTGACCCGCGCACCATCAAAATTTTGGGCAACGGCGGCGGCATGCTTCCCGAAAGAAATGATGCCAACCGACTCGATGATGTTCAAGAAAATGCCA
>JBJOPA010000185.1:0-6736 GCA_046051005.1 Bacteroidota bacterium | reverse complement strand
ACAGACAACCTGAGTTTCTATTTTATGATACATACTTTTTGAGCGCTAAGATAAGCAATCAACCAATTTCACCCACTACCAATTTTTTTAGCTTTTATAACTTCTATTTTTGGAAGAAGGATTTATTTCATGCAACCAATTTATGGCAAATTCGTTAGTCTATACTATGAAATAAACCTACAAAAGACAAAATAATCACCCTCCTACAATCCCCAGAAGGAAAAGCAGCGTTAAATAGCTTACCCACTAATAAAAAAAGTCTTTATTTTCCTAATTATGATAACATTATTGGAATTTCTGATACGGATATCAGAAATTTCATAGACTTAAATTTTGATTTAATATTCAAATGATTATCTTATGTATAAAGTTTTAAAAAAAATAGATAATATTCCTTACGATGTTTTTTGGACAGATAAAAATATTATTTTTAAGTATGATAATACTATTATAAAAATTGATTTCAAAGAGTGGCTCAAGAGAACCTATGTTTTTAAGTATCCAATTGTTATTGAAAAAGTTAGTAAGAGCAAAATCTTTCTACGAGATAGCATTGGTATCACAGTTACTACCGATTTGGAAACATACTTGGAAATTCCTATCAAGTTTCAAGGAATTAAACAGATAAAACTCATCGGAGAGAGTTTTATATTGTTTAGAAATGGAATAGAAAATAAATGGGATATAAAATGTATTGACTATTCGGGTAAATTACTGTGGATAATCAATGAAAAAAATCCAGTTTTAGCTCAAATGTTTGGAGAAAGACTCGTATTCTGCCATTACACTGCACATCTTCTTACTTGCCACCGCCTGTCCGACGGCGGGGAGTTGTGGCGGTTAGATGTTTGTGAATTAGGTCGTTATGAACGGTTTGTGGATACGAGCGAGAGCGAATGGATTGACGGAGCAATTGTATTTATGGAAGCATGGAAAAACATATTGTGTCTTGTATTGGGCAATGATAAAATATTAGGCATTGATATAGAAACAGGTACTATCCAATGGCAACGCCAAATGCCTGTTCGTATTATTACTGCGCCCTTATTTCATGAAGGTCGGCTCTATTGGTTTTCGTTGGGCAATCTAATGCAATATTGCGTGGTTAATATGTTGACAGGTGCAAATGTACAGAATCCGCAGGTATTGTCACCGCTATTTCGAGCGGGGTTAATATTTACTCAACCTATTATGCACGGCAACAAAATATTGATGACTGCGGATAGTAGCCGTATTATTTACATCGTAGATAGACAAACAGGTTTGGTTGATTTTACGGTTCCCTTAAGTGGAGAAGGTTCACGAATACCTGTTGCGAATGCGCCTATGATTCAATCCAACCATCTTTATCAACTTGATGGAGATAATGTGTTACATATTTTTGAAGTACAAAATAAGTTCTAACATAGAATGTTAGATTAGAAATTAAAGTGGCTACATCAAATAGCCATGTTCAGTTCTTTGACATACAGATTTAACAGGTAAAAAAATCTTTTTGAGGGTAGCAAAGCCCCCCCCCAGTATATTTCACAAAAAACCCTGCCTCACACGTCCGAGAGGCAGGGTTTTTTATAGCGTTGCTAATTTTTATATTTCGTCCGTTCGTGAAGTTTTGACAACTGAGCAGCATATTCGTCTGACCAATTGTTTTCGTCCCAAACTTTATTCGCTTCGGAGATTGTTTTTTGCGCAAAATATCGAACTATCAAGCGTTTGATAGCCAACATATCTTCTTCCGACATATCGCGGTTAAAAAGCTGTAAGATTTCTAACTGCATCTCATTCAACGGTAGCGAGGCTGTTCCCATTTTTTTTACTTTTAATATTAGCTACTTTTTTATGCAAAATTACACCTTTTTTTCAAAAAAAACATCCCCCCCCAGTATATTTCAAAAAAACCCTGCCTCGCAAGTCCGCGAGGCAGGGTTTTGATACATATTTTCAAAAGAAAAAATCAATCCGTCAATTTCAATACTTTGATAAAAGCTTCTTGCGGAACTTCTACCGAACCAAACTGACGCATTTTCTTTTTACCTTCTTTCTGTTTTTCTAACAACTTACGTTTACGCGAAATATCACCGCCATAACATTTGGCAGTTACGTCTTTGCGCAATGCCGAAATCGTTTCGCGGGCAATCACCTTCGCGCCCACCGCCGCCTGAATCGCAATCACAAATTGCTGACGTGGCAATAAATCTTTGAGTTTCATACACATTCTGCGACCCACATATTCCGCTTTCGAGCGGTGAACGAGTGCCGAAAACGCATCAACATTTTCACCATTCAATTTGATGTCTAACTTCACCAAATCCGATTGTTGATAACCAATTTGATGATAGTCAAAAGAAGCATAACCCCGTGAAATGGATTTCAATTTATCATAAAAATCAAACACAATTTCCGCCAATGGCATTTCAAATGTCAATTCTACGCGCTGTTGCGTGAGATAGGTTTGCTTGGTCAAATGACCCCGTTTTTCCATACAAAGCGACATAATGGTGCCGATATAATCTGGCATCGTAATGATTTGCGCTCGAATCATCGGTTCTTCCACAAATTCCAATGCCGACGGGTCGGGCAAATCGGCGGGTGTTCTGACCACAAATTTCTCGGAATCTCGCGCCGTCGTTTTCGCAAAATACGACACGTTTGGAATCGTTACGATAATATCTTGATTAAACTCTCGACGCAATCGTTCGCTAATAATTTCGAGGTGCAACATGCCCAAAAAGCCACAACGGAAGCCAAAACCCAACGCCGCAGACGTTTCGGGTTCAAAAGTCAAAGACGCATCGTTGAGTTGCAATTTTTCAATCGAATCGCGCAAATCCTCAAAATCGTCGTTGTCAATTGGATAAAGCCCCGCAAAAACCATTGGTTTCACGTCTTCAAAACCTTTCACGCCTTCTGCACACATGCGCGAGGCTTGCGAAATGGTGTCACCGACTTTAATTTCTTTTGCCGTTTTGATGCCCGTCACGATATAACCCACATCGCCTGCCGACAATTCGTTACGCGGCAACAAAGTCATTTGCAAAATGCCAATTTCATCGGCATTATATTCTTTTTTCGTATGGAAAAAACGCACTTTGTCGCCCTTGCGAATCGTGCCGTTCAAGATGCGATAATAGGCAATTACACCGCGAAATGGATTGAAAACGGAGTCAAAAATCAAGCATTCCAACGGAGCTTCGCCGTCGCCTTTGGGCGCGGAAATGCGGTTGACAACGGCGTTCATAATTTCTTCGATGCCGATGCCCGTTTTTCCAGAAGCCAACACAATATCTTCACGTTTGCAGCCCAACAAGTCAATTACTTGGTCAGAAACCTCTTCAATCATGGCGGTTTCCATGTCCACTTTGTTCAAAATGGGAATGATTTCGAGGTCGTGTTCCAACGCCAAATATAGGTTAGAAATGGTTTGGGCTTGAATGCCTTGCGTGGCATCAACGAGCAACAACGCGCCTTCGCACGCTGCGATGGAGCGCGACACTTCGTAGCTAAAATCAACGTGACCGGGCGTGTCAATCATATTGAAGGTGTATAGTTCGCCGTCTGTATGCACATACGACATTTGAATCGCATGACTTTTGATGGTAATGCCGCGTTCGCGTTCCAAATCCATGTCGTCAAGTGCCTGCGATTGCATGTCGCGTTCGGAGATGGTTTTGGTATGTTCGAGCAATCTATCTGAAAGCGTAGATTTACCGTGGTCAATGTGTGCGATAACGCAAAAATTACGAATATTTTTTTGATTCTTCTTCTGACTATTCATGCCGCAAAGTTACGATTATTTCAAAAATTGTCAAGTAAAACGTTTCAAAACGCAACAAGTTTTTGTTCCTTTTCTTTATTTTTAAACATTCTAAACATTTTTGACATAAAAAACGCCTTTTTTTGAAAAAAAACCGAAAATTAACATTCAAAAAATCTAAAAAAATGGCTGGATACTGGGGGGTAGCCTTTTTTCGCTTTTTTTTGATTGAAAAAGAGACGATTAAAAAAATATCAACGAATGAATGAAAAATAGATATTTTTTAAAAAATAAATGTTTTTTTAAAAAAAAAATATCAATCACCATCAAAAAAACGGCTGGATACTGGGGGGTAGCATTTTTTCGCTTTTCTTTGATTGAAAAAGAGACGATTAAAAAAATATCAAAGAATGAATGGAGAACGGATATTTTTTAAACATAAATATTTTTTTTAACAAAAATATCAATACGCATCTACATCAATATTGGTTCTGATGGTGGAATAGCCCGCTTCTTTTTTCAATAAATCAACGGCTTCCAGAATCTGTAATTTCGCCAATTTGATGAACGTTGGATTGTTTTCTAATTTTATTAAAAAATTTAAAATATAATAATTATTGACCCGTTCGACCGAAGGTTTGGCTGGACCGCTCACCCGCGAACCCAATTTTTTACGCAACAAATCATTAAAAATAATGCTCGCTTTGTTCAAAACATCGGGTTTTTGATGCCGCAACGAAATGCCAATCAGCCGCGTAAAAGGCGGATAACCCAACGTGCGCCGCTCCTCAATTTCGCGTTGAAAAAACCGTTCGTACGTGTTTTCAACGACATCGCGGAGGACAAAATTTTCGGGGCGATAGGACTGAATCAAGACTTTTCCCCTACGTTTTCGCCTTCCTGCGCGCCCGCTTACCTGCATCATGAGCTGTAACGCCCGCTCCGAAGCCCTAAAATCGGGAAAATGTAACAACGCATCGGCACTCAAAACGCCGACCAAACCCACGTTTTCAAAATCCAGACCTTTGGTCACCATTTGCGTTCCGACGAGAATTTCGGTGCGTTTTTCTTCAAAATCTTGAATAATTTTCGCGTGCGCGTGCCGACTTCGCGCCGTATCCAAATCGAGCCGACCAATGCGCACATTGGGCAACTGAATCATCAATTCGTCTTCGATGCGTTCTGTTCCAAAACCTTTTACATTCAACACTTTCGACCCGCAAGCAGGACACGCAGACGGCACATGTTGATGAAAACCACAATAATGACAATCCAACGAATGTGAATATTTGTGATACGTTAACGTTACATCACAATTTTTACATTCCGAATTCCAACCACACGTGGGGCAAGTGAGCGTAGGCGCAAAGCCACGTCTATTTTGAAAAAGAATAATTTGTTGTCCTTCGGCAAGCGTTGTTTTGATGGATTCGACGAGTTTTGAAGAAAAATTGCCCGTCAAAGTTTTGTTTTTAGCGGCGTTTCGCAAATCCACGATTTCAATTTCGGGCAATTCGATGCCGCCGTATCGCGTCGAGAGTTCGGCAAGCCCATATTTTCCGTTTTTGGCGTGAAAAAAACTTTCGACCGACGGCGTGGCGGTTCCTAACAATACTTTTGCGCCCACCCTACTCGCCAAATAAATCGCTGCATCGCGGGCATGATAGCGCGGCGACGGGTCTGTTTGCTTGAACGACGGGTCGTGTTCTTCGTCCACGATTATCAATCCCAAATTTTGAAACGGCAACAACAAACTCGACCGCGCACCGAGTATAATCGGTTTTCCACCAAACGCGCTGCGCCACAATTCCACGCGCTCTTGCCCGCCCAAACGCGAATGATAAACGGCAATTTGATTGCCAAAAATGCCTTTCAAACGATTGATAATTTGGGTAGTCAAGGCGATTTCGGGCAACAAATACAAGACTTGTTCGCCGCGTGCGATGGCGGCTTTCATGAGTTCAACGTACAATTGCGTCTTGCCAGAACCCGTGATGCCGTGCAACAACACCACATTTTTGTCGGTAAATTGTGTTTTGATATCCGCTAAAACAATTTTTTGTTCATGTGTAAGTTGTTGATTATCATTTTCTTTTTTTTGATATTGGGTCAATCGGCTGACCTCTCGTTCTTCGAGTTCGATGATTCCTTTTTTTTGCAAGGCACGAAGGTCGGCAACGGAAACTTTTTGCGTTTTTTCGTACACCTCGCTCGCTCGCGTATAGGCGCGTCCGTCGCGCAACAATTCGAGCAATGCCAACAAAACGGCGGTTTGTTTTTCCGATTTTTGGGTATTTTCAAACGCCATTTTCAGTGCGTCGGTGGCAATTTCGCTGTTCCCGTCGGTTTCGATGCGCAGCGCAGCCGACCACGTGACGCAAAGCGCAGTTTTGGGTTTAAATTTTTCTTTTAATTCTTCTTGAAGCGATAAAATTTCTTTTTCCAACAACCGATTGACGACGGCGTAGGCGGATTTTGAAGATTTTGCATTCAATATTTTTTGAATATCGCTCAACATGAGTTCGTTTTGAATGCTCAATGCTTCGGCAACTAAATATTCGTCGGCATCTAAATCTTGAAAAATATCTTGGGTTTCATCTTCATTTCCGACCATATTTGGCGAAAGTGTAATTTTGGTTTCACTTGCCAATTTCAAGTTGGCGGGCAACGCAGCAATCATCACTTCGCCAATAGTACAGGCGTAATAATCCGCCAACCATTGCCAAAATTGGATTTGTTTTTCAGAAACGATGGGCGTTGTATCAATAATATCATTAATTTCTTTGGTTTTGTAATCTGGTTTTTGGGTATGCACTTTGCTGACGATGCCCGAATAGAGCCGCTTGTCGCGCAGTTGAACTTCGACTCGAATCCCAAAACGCATCGCCGCTTCCAACGCTGCGGGGACGGCATACGTATAAGTTTTTGGCAATGCCAATGGCAAAATTACATCTGCAAAAAGCGCAGGTTCGGGCGTTGAAG
>JBJOPA010000184.1:0-5297 GCA_046051005.1 Bacteroidota bacterium | reverse complement strand
AAATTACCATTTCTTCCTTTCTACACACCATGCTGCCCCCCCAGTATAGCCCCATCTTTGCACCATAATTTAGGAAAAAGTGTTTTATCACCTATTTTAATTTTTTAAAAAAAATATTATGGCAGCAATAATTTCAAATAAATCGCCTAGAAAAGCAGCGATTTTTACGCAAATCCAACAACAAAATCACGGGCGCGGTTTTTTGGGTGCAGACCTTTCCGCGCAACGTTTGCCGATTGAACCTTTCATCGTGGCTACGGATTTCCATATGGCATATCCGTTTTTTCCACCACACCCTCATGCGGGCGTTTCCGTGTTGACCTATATTTTTGAAGACTCTGAAAACGCTTTCATCAACCGCGATTCGCTCGGCGACCACAGCCGAATTGAAGCAGGCGGCTTGCACATGACCCAAGCGGGCAACGGCATTCAGCACGAAGAAGTACCCGAAATTGAAGGAAAAGACGCGCACGGTTTGCAATTGTGGGTCAATCATTCGGCGGCAAATAGGCTCGTGTCTGCAAAAGCATTTCACGCCGACAAAGCAGATGTGCCAGAAGTTTTTCCAACCGAAAAACAACGCATTCGCGTACTTTTGGGAGAACAAAATGGCGTAAAAGGTGCTTTTCAAGCCGTTACACCCGTGACGCTTTTGGACGTTCACGCCCAAGCGGGCGAACGAGTCAGTTTGGACATTCCCGAAGGTTTTAATGCGTGGATTTTTGTCATCAAAGGCAATGGACAATTGAGCGATGGCACCAGTTTAGAAAAATTTTCAGCCGTCGTTTTTGAACCAACGGGCGACCAAATTGAACTCGAAGCGGGCAACCAAAACATTGAGTTTCTCATGGGCATGGGCAAACCTTTAAACGAACCCAATGTCTTCGGCGGACCTTTCGTGATGACAACCGCCGACCAATTGTTAGAAACCAAACGCCGTTTTGGACGAGGCGAAATGGGGCATTTGGCTCCTTCCGTAAATTTTAAATAATATCAATATCATCATATTTTTTTTCATTAATAAAAATAATTTAATTATGTCAGCGAAGACAAAAAACATCATCAATTGGGTACTCGCGGGTTTGGTCGGGTTCATTTTTTTAGGTAGTGCTTATGGCAAATTGTCGGGCGGTGCAGAAGGCATCAAGATGGCAGAAAGCATTGGCATCAACGCCAGCAATTACATGATGATTGGGGTCGTAGAACTCATCTCCATCATTTTGTTTTTGATTCCGCGAACAGCCGTTTTGGGTACGCTTTTGCTCGCCGCTTACATGGGCGGTGCGATTACGGCGCACGTCAGTCACGATTTGCCCATCGCTGCGCCTGTGGGTATTGCGGCGTTTGTTTGGATAGTCGGCGTGGTGCGTTCACCCGAATTGTTGAGCAGAATTTTGGGTAAAACGACCCATTAATCCCGTAATCCAGTTTTAGCCCCCTAAATTTCTCAAAAAGGGGGCTTTATACTGGGGGGGGGCATTTTTTTATTTATAAATCATTAATTATCAATTTTTTATAAATAAAAATGATGTAAAGAATTAAAAATTAATAAAAAAAATTTCGATGAAAAAATACTATTTCACGCTCTTGTTGATGGTTATTTTAGGCTCGTTGATTGCCCAAAACAACCCTATCAACATGTTGAGATATAACGACAATTTCGCACATCTTGCCCATGACACCGTTGTCAAAAAAGGCTATGAAAAATTGAAAATGCAGCCCATCGGTCAACATATTTTTTGGAGTGTTGGCGGCGATGTGCGCGAACAATTGATGCACACCGAAAATCAGAATTTTGGCGATGTGCCGCCTACCGTCAAAGCAGTTTCAGCTACGCAATTGTGGCATCGCGTGATGTTGCATGGCGACGTGAAGATTGGTAAAAACCTACGGATTTTCACCCAACTCAACAGTACGTTGCGGCTTTTCAACCCGAATCCTTTGATTGAAATTGACCAAAATAAATTAGGTTTACACCAAGCATTTGTGGACATTCAGTCCTCAAAAAACACAAATATAAGAATCGGCAGACAAGAATTGAGCTACGGCAACAACCGCATTTTGACGTTCAGAGAAGGACCCAACAATCGCCTTGCCTTTGATGCCGTCGTCTTGAAATGGCAACAACCCAGCTTGCGCGTAGATGCGCTCGTTGCCTCGCCCGTGTTCCAAAAACCCGAAATCGGCGATGATGAAGCCTTGAAAGAATCCGTCGCGGGCATCTATGCGACCAAAACTTTGGTAGATAAAAAACTGTTTTTAGACGGTTACGCGCTTTATTTTCAGAGCAATCGCATCAAATATAACCTCGTGTCGGGCAACGAAAAACGGGTATCGTTGGGCGGCAGGTTGTTTACGCGCCAGCCTGTTTTTAATTATGAATTGGAGGCGACGTATCAAACGGGTCAGTTCAATCAATTGAATATTCAGGCTTTGGCAATCTCGTTTGATGCAAAATATCTTTTAAGTAAAAAAAATAAATGGATACTGGGGGTTGCGGGCAACTACATTACGGGCGACAAAAACCGAAACGACGCGCAACTCAATTCCTATAACCTGATGTATTCAAAACCGTCTTTTGGCTTGGCGGCTCCGTTGGGAGCCTCGAATATTGTCAACTTCAATCCTTATCTTCAATTTTCGCCGTTGCCGAAGTTGCAATTGTTGGCGGGTGTTTATTTTTTAGCGCGACAAAGCCATCAAGACGGCATTTATACGCCCAACATGATACAAACGCGACCCAATCGGGCAGATTTTTTGTTCAACTCCACTGCTCGTTCTATTGGCAATCAATATGTTTTTGAAGCCGTTTACGCGCTCAACAACCATTGGGCGTTTTATTTGGACACAGCTTATTTGGCGGCGGGCGATTTTCCAAAAGCCACAGGCAAAGGGTTGGCGATTGGGTATTATTCCTTTAAAACAAGTTTTAAATTTTAAAAGCCTTTGGTTCGTCCTCCCTCAATCCTACCGAAGGGAGGACGAAATTATGCTCAATTATATCTAAAAAAACATTTTAAAATATTATGAAAAATGCTTATTAGCTTTAAATGAAAGAAATATCATCTTGTAAAGCATAAAAATAGGCAATTATACTGGGGGGGGCATATTTTTTATTTTTTTTTCCTAATTTTGCGCCTTGTAATATGGAAAAAATAATCGCTACTTATCTACAATCTGTCCTTTCGTTGTGTCCCAAATTGACGGCAGCGGAACAGCAATATTTGCGCAATGGCTTGACGGTGACAGAACTCCCTGCCAAGCATTTTTACGTACATGCGGGCGAAATTCAACGGCACATTGGTTTTGTGTATCAAGGACTTTTACGCGCTTTTTATATTGACGACGACGGTAACGAAATCACCGTCCGATTTACCCGCGAAGGCGGCTATGCCACCGATTATCCTGCTTTTGTGAGCCAAGAACCTAGCAAATATTACATTCAATGCCTCGAACCCTGCACCATTGCGCATTTGTCTTTTGCTTACGTAAACGATGGTTATGCCCAACATGCAGGTTTGGAACGCTTCGGCAGATTGATTGCCGAACAAGTTTTGAAAGCCCAACAAAAACGCATCGAAGGCTTTTTGTTCGACAATGCCGAACAACGCTACCTCAATTTTATCCAAGAAAGTCCCGACCTTTTCAATCGGGTTTCCCTCTCCTATCTCTCCACTTTTTTGGGCATTGAACGCCCATCTTTGAGCCGCATCAGAAAAAAATTAGCCCAAAAATAATTTTGTAACTTTTGTTACAGGTGGCGCACGACAATAAGCGACAACTTTGCATTTTAATTAAAATAAAAGCAATATGAAAGTTCTTATTTTCGGCGCAACGGGCTATTCGGGTAAAGCCGTTTTGAAACAAGCCTTGCAACAAAATCATCAAGTGACGGTGCTGACCCGTTCAAAATCCGCCATTGCGTTCACACACCCCAATTTGAGGGTCGTGGAAGGCAACGTTTTAGACCCCAAAACGGTCAACGCCGTGCTGCAAAATCAAGATGCCGTCCTACAATGTCTCGGCATCGGTGGCAAAGGCGATGGCAAACCCACCACTTTTATTTCCGATGCAACCAAAATTATTGTCGCGGAAATGGAAAAAATGCCCGTCAAACGCTTGATTGCCATGAGTAACGTCGGGGCAGGCAACAGCCGCGCTTTTCAGCCTTGGATTTTCAATAAAATCATTTTGCCTTATTTTATGAATTGGCTGAAAGTGATTATTGACGACAAAAACGTCATGGAACCTGCCATTATGAACAGCAATTTGAGCTGGACCATCGTGCGCTGCCCCAATATCACCGAAAAACCTGCTAAAAACAAAGTCACGGCAACGCTTGATGGAAAAAACCTAAAATTGTCCATCACCAACGCCGATACTGCCCATTTTATGGTAAAACAATTGACAGACACCACTTTTTTGAATCAAGCCCCTTCCATCAGCAATTAAAATGAAACAAATATGAAATTGAAAAATAAAATAATTTTCATCACAGGCGCGACCAAAGGGATTGGCTTTGCGTTGGCAAAATTGCTATCTGAAAAAGGGAATACAGTGGTCATCGGTGGCAGAAACGAAGCCGTTTTAGCCCAACTCAACAAAGATTTTGACGATATTAAGACAGTTTATTTCGACGCTTTGGACGATACGAACATACAAAATATCGTAAATATTTTTCAGAATAAGTATGGAAAACTGGATATTTTAATCAACAATGCAGCGATTTGTCATTCGTATGATTTTGTTAAAAATGACGTGTCTTTTGAGGAAATCGCTCAAGAAATAACGACCAATATTGCTTCGCCGATAAAATTGACAAAGCTTTTTTTGCCGCTTCTTCATCAGCCAACAGAAACGGCAATCGTCAATATTACGTCCGCCGTTGCTTATTTGCCCATGCGTTCCATTCCCGTTTATTCGGCAACAAAAGCAGCGTTGCAATCTTTTACTATTTCGCTGAGAGAAAGCCTTTTGGATACGAAAATCAACGTTTTTGAAGCCTTGCCGCCGCTTGTGGCTACGCAAATGACCGAAAATTTGATTGGAAACGGTAAAAATATGCCGAAAATGAGCGCGGAAAAATGTGCCGAAGCCATCGTCAAAGGCATCGAAAAAAACGATTTCACCATTCGCATCGGTTCTTCAAAAAGTCTATTTTGGGGCAGTCGCTTTTTTCCTACTTTCGTCCAAAAACAAATCAATAAAATGTAAATTTTTTAGTCAAATTAGCCCCAAAAATCGCTTTTATACTGGGGGGGGCATTTTTTTTATAAATAATTAAACTCATGTATTCG
>JBJOPA010000183.1:0-13165 GCA_046051005.1 Bacteroidota bacterium | reverse complement strand
GGTTGCATCACCTAAAATTATAGATAATCCTATCTTAAATTTATTATTTTTTTACATTTTTATTGGTCTAATTTTCTTTAAAACCTTGTAAAAAAGGTGTGTCGTCAAACTCATTTTATCTACTAACCAAAATTCTTGATTTGCTTATGACAATAACATTGGAAGCATTACAGGCTATCAAACATCAACTTCCTAAGGGCAGCGTTCGCCAAATTGCAACAGATTTGCAGTTGGAAGAGGAAGTCGTGCGTTCGTTTTTCGGCGCACATCGCCATCGCGTAGCATCGCAAGATTGGCATTTTGAACCTGGACCAAACGGCGGTTTGGTTCGCATCGCGGATACGGCTATCCTCGACGCAGCGCAAACGATTATTGCTATCAACACGTCTCCGTCGTAGTTTTTTTGAGTTTTTTTTTTACCCAAAAGCCGTCACGACTTCTTGCGCGTGACGGCTTTGCTTTTGTCAGTTTTCTGTTAAAACATTGTAAAAATTAACAATTTCAAGGCAATTTTTATTGCGTTTTAACTATCTTTGTGCGCTTTTTTTTCAATCCGCAAGCAGCTATTTTAACTGTTCAGTCGTTTTGTGTTTGGACGCTTCACTATTTTGTTTATCATTTATTATTTTATTTTTGTAGATGAAAAAAAACTTTACATTCCTTTTTGTTTTTTCGATTTTTTTGTTTTCGGCTTGTGATTACGATTTGGGCAGCGGTACGATTGTAGAAGTCAACAAAGATTTTGAATTTCGGTTGCTTGAAAAATTAGATACCGAAGGTGGAACGTATTATTTAGACGTTGAAAGTGTAAGCGTGCAAGGTTGCTCGAATGCCGTGATTGACCACTCGCTGGCGCAAAGTACCGACCGTTTTATCGTGACCATCAAGAGCATCAACAAGCCCGATTCGTGCGTAGGCGGGCGGGCGACGGCTAAAAAACGGATAGAACTGGGGCGCATTGCCAACGGTTCGCCGCGTTTGCAAATCAATTTGCGCGATGCCGTGATAAATGAAGGTTTTTTGAAAATCAATGACGATAATGTAACATTAGACATGCAAACCGAAAATGGCATTTCCATTAAAGATAAATTGTTGCAACGCATGCCGCGACGCGCCATTTGGGGCTTGTTGGGCGGCGATAATGCGGCGTTGGTTGATGCGTTTTTGGATTCATTGAACCAAAAAACAACATCGGCTGCGCAAATGGTGAACGGAAATTATGGACACTTTTTCCTAAATAATTCGACCGTTGGTAATATTGAGTTGTCATCTTTTGACGTAACCCTAAAACCCAGCCGCACGACTTTTGTTAGAATGTTGCCTGTTGGTCGAGAAGCAGCTTTTGCGCGATTTGTTCAGAATTACAGAGCGCAAAACGCAACTCGTATTGATTTGAAAATTTACGCATGGGACGGAACGGTTTATTGAAAAAAATATAAATCGTCCTCAAAATATCAAAAAAATGCTACCCCCCAGTATAAAACCCCTAAAAATGGATTTTATACTGGGGGGTAGCATTTTTTCATTCACAAGACGCAATGAAGTAAAAAGAATAAAGAAAAATTTAAAAAAAATAATCCAAAAATGCAGCAAAAAACGGTGAATCGCGTAAAAAAGTGTTACTTTGTGCGCTCATTTTTTGATTGGCATGATTTCAATTTATTCAAATCTATCTATAAATTTTTAGATAAAAAACATACTTAAATAATGACAATACAATTTTGTGGCGCAGCGCAGGAAGTTACGGGTTCTTGTCACTTGTTGACGCTTGATGATGGTTTTACTATCTTGTTGGATTGCGGTTTGTATCAAGGAAACAGCGATAATATGAAGGATTTCAACGAAAAATGGTTGTTTAATCCTGCCACCATAGACTGTATGGTGCTTTCTCACGCGCACATTGACCACACGGGGCGCATTCCGAGATTGGTAAAAGACGGTTTTCGCGGAAAAATATACGCCACGCACGCCACCCGCGACCTCGCGGCGATAATGATGTTGGACAGTGCAGAAATTCAGGAAAATGATAGAAAACATCAACCTGCATTTTACGAAACCCAAGACGTAACGCAGGCAATGGGGCAATTTGTGAGCTACGGTTACAACAATTGGTTCAATATTCGAGACAATGTGAAAGTGTTTTTTGCCGATGCAGGACATATTTTGGGCAGCGCAAGCGTCACTTTTGAAGTAACAGAAGAAAATAAGACCGTTCGTTTCGGTTTTTCGGGCGACATTGGGCGTTACAATCGCCCGATATTGCGAGACCCGCAACCCATGCCCGAATTGGATTATTTGGTTTGCGAAAGTACGTATGGAAATAAATTGCATCAAGAAAAGCCAGACGAAACGGCGCGTTTTGCAAATATTGTCCGCGAAACTTGTGTGGAAAAAGGCGGTAAAATCATCATTCCCGCGTTCAGCATCGGACGAACGCAAGAGATTGTACATTTGTTAGATGTGTTAATTGGCGAAGGCAAGTTGCCGCCAGTTACAACTTACGTGGACAGTCCGTTGGCGATAGATGCAACGGATATTTTTGTAAAACACCCCGAATGTTTTGACGATGAAATCCTGCAATTTTTGTTGCGCAATCCAAATCCGTTTGGCTTTAAGTCGTTAAAATTTCTAAAAAGTAGCAATGAATCTCGCGCTTTGAAGGACAGCAATGAACCGTGCATCATCATTGCGTCTTCGGGTATGGCAACGGGCGGCAGGATTCGACAACATCTTGAAAATTATGTCAGCAATCCGACCGCAACGATTATGATTGTGGGCTACGCTGCGCCCAATACGCCTGCGGGACAATTGCGAAACGGCAACAAACAAGTTCGTATTTTCAAGGACAAACGCGAAGTGAAAGCACGAGTGGAAGTAATGGAATCGTTTTCGGCACATGCGGATTATTCAGAAATTTTGCGCTTTTTGGAAGGCAAAAATCAACGGTTGAAACAAATGTGGCTGGTGCATGGAGAATTAGAAAGTCAACAAGGTTTCAAAACGCGGTTAGAAAATGCGGGTTTTGCGAACGTAACAATTCCAAAATTGGGAGATATAGCGGAAATTAGCTTTTAAAATATTTAAGATATGAATAGCTTTATTAAGTCAATGATAGACGAGTTGCGCTACAATTTTGCACTCGGCAACATGGTAACGCGCCTCATTCTGCTGAATGTAGCGGTTTGGGTGGGTGTAAATGTGATAGGAATTTTTTTAAATATTCCATTTTTGGAACGTTTGGTTACGTTTGACCAATTTTTGCGATGGTTTTCAGTTTCTGCCTATGGTGTTGAGAATCTTTGGCATCCGTGGGGGATTGTCACACACGCATTTTTGCATCGCGACATCGGACATTTGTTTTGGAACATGATAACGTTGGCTTGGGCGGGTCGTGTGGTCGGCGATTTGTTGGGCGACAAAAGAGTATTGACAATCTATTTAATGTCTGCTTTTGCGGGCGCGATATGCTATTTTTTCCACGCCCAATTTTCTAACGTAATTGATGGATATGCCTATGGCGCATCTGCGGCTGCGATGGGATTGGTGTTGGCGGCGGCGATGGTTGCGCCTGAATATGAGATTAATTTGTTGTTTTTGGGTCCCGTAAAGTTGAAATATTTGGCGGCATTGATTGTTTTCTTGGACGTGATTGCGGTTTCTAATTCTATCCGTTTTGGCGGCGGTTCGATTGCGCATTTGGGCGGCGCGTTAATGGGTTATTTTTACGTAGCACAACTCAATAATGGCATTGAAATTGGAAAACCTTTGACTCGTTTGATAGATTATTTGTCCAATTTATGGAAAAATAAGGGCAGAGGAACCATGAAAAATCGAACTCAAAATAGAACAAAAGGGTTTCAAAGTCATAAAAACCCCAATTATACTGGGGGGGGGGCATCTGGACAAAAAGAAACACCAAAAACGGCTCCATCTGACCCGATACAATTAAAATTGGATAGTATTTTAGATAAAATCAAACAAGATGGCTACGAAAGTTTGACTGCCGAAGAAAAAGACTTTTTGTTTAACGCCAGTAAAAAATAGAAATGCAAAAAAAAACCAATCTTGTGCGGCTTTTCTGTTGGCGTATCAGTCAATTTCTGATTGCGGGATTGTTGTTGTCGTATTGCGCGCCCTTTTTGCCGACCGATAGAAGTAGTATTGGCATTTTTTTAGGGTTGTCTTATCCGTTTTTAGTGGTGACAAGTGTTGTTTTCATTGCGCTTTGGTTGCTGTTGTTTCGCGGTCGCAAAGAAGCACTGACCATTTTGACCGTCGTTTTGTTGGGATTGCCGATGTTGCGCCGCAATTTTCAAATCCATTTTTTCAATAAAACTTTAACAAAAAATGAACAACAAGTGCGCATTTTGTCTTGGAATATTGCAAATTCGCCTTACAAAATCGGTTTGGGATTGTCGAACGCCATAGAACGGAATCGCCCCGACATTGTTTGTTTACAAGAAATGCACCCTCGCGCAACGGCATTTAAGAATTATCCATTTTCAGCATTTTCGGGTTTTAATACACGTATTTATTCCAACTTTCCGATTCTGAAATCGGGAACGGTGTTGTATAAATTTCAATTTTTGCCCAGCCCTTATGTTGATGAAGATGGCGCGGTTTGGGCAGACATTCAAATTAAAAATAAAATCATTCGGGTGTATAGCATTCATTTGTTGTCTTACAATATGACTTATGTGATAGACAAAGTGGCAACAGAATTTGACGTGCCATCAGAAAAAAATCTGTCTCGCGGCTTGACGATTTTTCAAAAAATGCGGCGCGTTTCTCCCGCACGCGCCAAGCAAGCGCAAGAATTGGCGGCACATATTCGACAAAGTCCTCATCCCGTTGTCGTGACAGGCGATTTTAATGAATGTCCACAATCTTATGTTTATGGATTGTTGTCGGAAGGTTTGCGCGATGCGTTTGTACGCGAAGGTTCGGGTTTTGGTTGGACATTTAATCAAAATATCCCTTTTTTGAAGATAGATTACACGTTTTATAATCCAAATTTAAAAATCATGGCGCACAAAATAGAATCTTCTGATTATACGTCTGACCATTTTGCACAGGTAACGGATTTTGCTTTTTAGGCGTTTTATACTGGGGGGTAGCCTTTTTTTTTGTTTTAAAAATATTTATGAAAAAAATATTGATTTTAAATGGTGCAAATTTAAATTTATTGGGACGACGCGAACCAGAAATTTATGGAACTGCTACGTTTGAAGATTTTTTTGAAGTCTTAAAAATTCAATGTCAAGAGAAAATTGAATTGGAATATGCACAATCGAATCACGAAGGCGCATTGTTAGACCATTTGCATCGCGTGGGGTTTGATTCGGCAACTTACGAAGGCATTGTATTGAACGCGGGGGCATATACGCATACGAGTATTGCGTTGCGCGATGCGATTTCGGCAATTTCGTTGCCTGTTGTGGAAGTTCACATTTCTAATGTTCATGCGCGGGAAGCGTTTCGGCATCATTCGCATTTGAGTGGGGTTTGTGTGGGCAGCATCGTGGGTTTGGGCTTGAAAGGTTATGAATTGGCGATTCGTTTTTTGGTAGAAAAATAATAAAAATTGATAATAATAAAAGATGATACAGAAAGAAACGGTCGTTCAATTGTTTGTAACAGGCGGCACATTCGATAAAGATTATAATTTTTTGACAGGCGAATTGTCTTTTAAAGATTCTCGCGTGTCAGAAATGTTGCATCGGGGACGTTGCACGGTTGACTTTGATGTAAAAACCTTAATGATGTTGGATAGTTTGGAAATGACAGAAGAAGACCGCCAAATTATTGTCCATAATTGTAAAAAGTCGGCGCATGAACGGATTGTCATCACGCACGGGACGGATAGAATGGTAGAAACTGCCAAAAACTTGGCACAAGCGGAGATTCCAAAGACAATCGTTCTCACAGGCGCGATGATTCCCTATGCTTTTGGCATGTCTTCTGATGGTTTTTTCAATTTAGGTTCGGCTTTGGCATTCGTGCAAACGTTGCCGCACGGGGTTTATGTGGTGATGAACGGACGATATTTTGAATGGAACAACGTGCGCAAGAATCTTCAAACAGGAACTTTTGAACATTTATCGTGACGTTTTTTAAAGAAAATTAGGTTTTTATATCTATTTTTTAACAAATATACTGGGGGGTAGCTTTTTTTTAAATTTTTTCTGACAAATATGCAAATTCTTTATACAAAAGCACTAATTTTGTCCTCGAAAATAATAATCAATTTTATTTAAGAATCTTTCATCGTTAATTAATCATTATTAGACTTTCAAAAAGTCAATAAAATCAAAAAACAACTGCCATGAAACAAATATTTGTTTTCTCGCTGCTCTTCACGAGTCTGTTTTTGCCACGCCTTTCGGCTCAATCAAATCAAAAAATCGTATTGGACGGTTATGTTTTTGAAGAAAACAATCGCGGTTTCATCAGAGAAGCGATGGTTAGAATCATGGACTATTCGGGCGTGATTATTGCCGCCGACACGACGAATGAAGATGGTCGTTTTACGGTAGAAGTTCCATGGGGACGCGATTATATTGTAGAAACGAATAAGAAAATATTCATTCCAAAACGAGATACGCTTTCGTCGTCGGCAATCAAAGCGGGCGAAAAGATGTTTGTAAAAGTAGAAATCCAACGTCAACCTGGCTATTTGTTTGAAGTGACATTAACAGAAAAAAAATATGCCAATGAACCTGCCGATGCCGTCAAAGGTGCGCGCATTGAAATTTATAACAATACCAAAAAAGAAGTTTGTTTGCGCGTTGACAGCGCATTGAATCCCGTTTTTGGTTATACGTTCGAGCAAGGCAATCATTACACCATCTTTTTGCGCAAAAAGGGATATTTCAACAAGAGAATGGAAGCGCATGTCAACATTGATGGCTGCATTTTGTGTTTTGAAGGCGTTGGAACCGTCACACCGGGCATTGTTGACAACATTTCGACGGCAAGAGACAATAAACTCGGCATGTTGCTCGCCAATGTGGAATTGGATAGGATTGATACAAATCGAATCGTTTCGCTCAATAATATTTATTACGACTATAATTCTGCCAATTTGCGGCAAGAATCGCAATCAGAACTCAATAAGTTGGCGACTTTGTTTAAAATGAATCCGCATTTGAAAGTAGAGTTGAGTTCACATACCGATTCGCGTGGAAGTGAGGAATATAACAAAGTACTATCGCAAGCACGTGCAGAATCTGCGGTGGATTACCTAATCGGACAAGCCCGATTGAAGCGCGACAATCTCAAAGCCAAAGGTTATGGTGAGTCTCAACTCATCAACGGTTGCGCCGATGGCGTAAACTGTTCGGAAAAAGAACACGAACGCAATCGAAGAACAGAATTGCGTATCACAGGCGTTGGTCCCGACCCGCTCGAATCTCTTTCGCTTGCCGAAATTATTCATGAAGAAGAAATGGAAAAATTTATCAATTCTGGTAATACGTTTAGCAGCGTTTATGTCGCGCCTCCTGCGGACACGACCGCCGCTGCGGTTAAAAAAGTAGAAGAAAAAGTAGAAGCCGTGAAAGAAGTGGTGAAAACAACATTTCAAAAAGTAGAGGCTTCAGAGGCTGCGAACACCAAAGTTGTAAAATCAGAATTAAAAGTGGTGGATTATCCAACGCCAGCTGCGTCAAAAACGGAGAAAGCAGATAAAAAATCAAATAAAAAAGAGAAAAAAGTAGAACCCAAAGTGGCTCCAAAGCCTGTTCAAACCATTAAAGAAGAAGTAAAATCGGAAAAAGTAGAGCAGAAAACAAAAGTTCAAATCAAACAACCCGAATCTACAGAAGTCGTTAAGAAAATTGATATGGGTAGCAGCGCGCCCGCGCCTGAAATGAAGAAAATAATCCAGACCGAAGAGATTAAAATGATGGACGGAAAAGAAGAAATCATTAGAAAAACAGAAGTTAATGGAAAAGCAGTTCCAAAAATGGATAAAATAGAAGCGGGTACGGTCATTCAGGAAGTAGAAAAAGAAGTGCGCATTGAAAAAACAGTTGCCGCCGAAAAAAAAGTGATGTTCAGCATCACCGTTTCGGGTATTTTGCCTGATTATGTGGGTTATAAAGTCGAATTATTCACGACGGCAAGCGAGTTGAAACTTGATAGTCCGATGTTGCGCGGCGTTGCGGAAAACGTTTCGTCTAACATTTCTTTGGAAAAAATGCCAAATGGTTATGCGTATTTGGTGGGCGAATTTCAAACTTGGAGTGAAACAGAAAGTTTTTTGGAAAAGGTAAAAAAAGATTATCCAAAGGCAAAAATCGTAGATTATTTGAAAGGAAAGCGCGTTCAATAAACCATAAAAGAAACGCTTAAAACCATAAAACCCAATCGAAAGAACAACTTTCGATTGGGTTTTGCGTTTCGGAAAGGTGTTGTATCTTTGTAAAAAAAAATAGATTTTTATTATGGCAAGAATCATTGGAATTGATTGGGGCGCAAAACGGACAGGCATTGCCGTCACTGACCCATTACAAATCATCAGTAGTCCACTCGAAACCGTTGAAACCAAACATGTTTTGGCGTTTTTGAAAAACTATTGCCAAGAAGAAACCGTTGAAACTTTCGTTGTCGGTGAACCCATGCAATTAGATGGCGAATTGGGTGCAACGACGCATTTGGTGCAGGGCTTTGTTGCGGAATTGCAAAAACTTTTTCCCGATATAGAAATTGTGATGCAAGATGAACGCTTTACTTCTCGCGATGCCATGCAAATTATCCGCAATAGCGGTTTGCGAAAAAAACAACAACACGACAAAAAAAGATTAGACCGCATCAGTGCCGCTTTAATCCTCGAAGCATTTATGGAAAAGAAACGCAACGGATTAAATTTTCCGCCAACGTAAATAAAAAATGCCCCCCCCCAGTATAAACTCATATTTTGAATCATAAATTTATTTTTGTTTTTCAAATTTACGAAATCATGCGAAAGATATTGACCTTGTGTTGTGGATTAATTTATATGAAAATGGGTTTTGGGCAAATCAATTTGATTGAAAACCCCAGCTTTGAAGCCCGTTGGAATTGTCCAAATGATATTTTGCCGTTGGATACGCTTTTCACGGTTCAACATTGGACAAGTCCGCTTTACTTTAACGACCCTTTGTATCCATCTATTTCAGATTCGTGTCGAACGGGTGTTTGGTCACCCGGAGGCTGGTATCGTTTGCCTGCATATTATATTCCTCGAACGGGTAGGGTAGCGACTACTTTCACAACTTATGGCTATTTGTTGACCAATGCAGCCACTCAACCCATTGACACACGTTACTATACCATGTCGCGCCTTCGAGAACCTTTAAAAGCAGGAAAAACTTATTATTTCTCCATGTTTCTTCGCTCATTGCCCTCTCCTTTGGACGGCAATTGGGGTGTTTATGCCACAAATGGACAAGCGGCTGTGTTTTCTAAATTACCATTGCGTTATGCAGGACAAACGCCTGGCGTAACGTTTCGCACAGGTGCAGTTGAAGTAAAAGGAAAATTAATAGAAAGTAAAAAGGGAATCTTAAAAGATACCGTTTGGACAAAAATATCAGGTTGTTTTGTTGCCGAAGGAGACGAGAATTTTGTAACAATTGGAAGCTTTTTACCCATTTCATCTACTCGTTTTGAAATTGTAAAACTTGCCCGCAATGGTTCTTCGGAGTATCATGGACGTTACGCACTTGATGATGTTTCTTTGTTGGAATTAAACATTAAATTGCCCAATGATACGACGCTTTGCGCAGGAGATACGCTGAATTTAGACGTTCGCCAACCCATTTCCGCTACTTATGAATGGGAAAACGGAGACACAATGCCCACACGACGTATTACAAAGACAACAAATGTAAAAATTAAAATCAATATTGACCCAACAGAACAAGGTTGTAGCATTGAAAAAACGTTAAAAGTAAATTTTTTAACAAAAAATAATACACCGCGCTTTGTGGATACGTTGACTTGCGACCATCAACGAGTGCATTTAAAAGCAGGATATGGATTGCCGAATGAAAAGATAGTTTGGCAAGATAGCTCTCGATTATCTGTTTTTGATACGCGTTCGGCGGGCAATTTTTGGGCGAAAATTACCAATGCTTGTGGGGTTTTTATAGATAGTTTTAGTGTGCGTAATGAAAATTGTATGTTTGATTGGTTTGTTCCCAATGCTTTTTCTCCTAATGGAGATTTGCAAAATGACGTTTTTAAACCATTTTTAAATCCTAAATCCGATGCGGTGGTTGAAAAATATCATTTTACTATTTTTAATCGTTGGGGCGGAATTGTTTTTGAGTCGCAACAAATTGAACAAGGTTGGGACGGTACGTGGAATGGAAAATCTATCGAAACGGGTGTTTATGTTTGGCAACTTTCCGTCACGGCGCGTTTAGCAAACACGACTATCGAGCGTATTTTATCAGGCGATGTAAATTTGTTAAAATAAAAAATACCATTTATTGTATATTTTATGAAAACAAAAAAACGCTTCGCACATACGTAAAGGAGTTTTTTTTAGATTTATTCTTTCTAAATTTTTATTAAAAATAGCCCCCCCCAGTATAAACAGCCCTTTTTTCTATCAAAACATAGAAAAAAGGGCATTTTTAATTACTTTTTGGCTTTTCTTAAATACCAAACTGCTTTTGATTAAAAGCAGTTTGGTATTTGATCAAAAGCACTTTGGTATTTGATCAAAAGCACTTTGGCATTTGGTCAAAGGCACTTTGGTATTTGATCAAAAGCACTTTGGCATTTGGTCAAAAGCACTTTGGTATTTGATCAAAAGCAATTTGGTATTTGGTCAAAAGCACTTTGGTATTTGATCAAAAGCATTTTGGTATTTGATCAAAAGCAATTTGCTATTGTTTAAAAGCACTTTGGTAATTGATTAAAAGCATTTTTGTTTGTTATCAAAGTAAAAAAGGTATTTAACGAACAATCGTTAAATACCTTTTTTGTTAGCAATTCTAAAAAATAGTTTTGCTGTTAAAAGTAAATCAAATAATAAGATAAGAACATCATTAAAAACCTATTTTAGAAGCCTTTATACTGGGGGGGACATCTTTTGATGTTTTTTTCATCAAATAAAATCTTTCACGCGGAATGAGAATATACTTTTTCTGCAATTGAAAATTGCAATAGTTTTTCGGACATATTTGTTCTGCTTGGACAAATGGCTTTGCCCGCATCAAAACAGGGAGAAGCCCAAGTGATAATGGCTGCATGTCCCCCAGATTTTGTGTCTTCTGGAAAGAAATTTGGTGCAACACAAAGCACCGTTGAGCCATATCTCAAATGAAAATTGAGAACGGGGTCTATCAATTCGCCATCACATACTTTTTTTACATACGTTTCGCAATCCATTTCTGATGCCACTTTGTGATATCGCACCAGCCTCGACACACCCAACAAAGCACGTAAATTATCTTGTTCAATGATTTCTAATAATTTTTTTACCAATTGTGTGCCGAGGTTCACTGTTTTAAAATTAGGATTAATAAATACGTCCATTCCATTCAGCGAATCGCCAATGGCTGCTTCTTCGATAAATAAATTCACATTGCCACAATCCGTCGCGGTGTGCGGTTGCGCATATTTTTGATAAGGAACGATGCGCGAAGTGGTTGCACCCACCAATTGGTCGCCCCAAAAAGCCAAAATTTGTCCTTTCGGATAGAGTTTTGACATCAATCCTATTTCGGACTCTGAATAATAAGGACTTCCCATGTCGCCAAAAGCGGCTTGCATCATGGTTTTCAAAGCGGGATAATCGTTAGATTCGTAAGGTCTGAAAGTTAAATTTTCTTGATTGTTAGACATAAGGCTTTATTTTTTAAAAGATTATAAGAATTAATTAATTTAATGGTACAAAGGTAAGCGGCAATTGGTTTCAAAAATAAGACAACTCACCAAACAATGGATTGACTTCACGAAACCCCGTTTTTAATCCATAAAAGCAAAAAAAAATCCGCCTCGCGGGTATGCGAAGCGGATTTTTGTAACGACGAAATAATATTTTAAACGAAATGATTAATCATTGGGCGCACCCCGACGCACCCAAGCCTGAATTTTTGACAATTCACAACTCGGCAATTGCTGCCCGTTTTTAGGCATTGCCGAAAAACCAGCCGCAAAATTCATAGAACCCATCAATTTTCCGTTGGTGACTTGCGCTTTTACTTGCGTATAATTCGTCAACAAAATGCCGCCGCCCGTCGAAGCATTTGCGTGGCAACCATTACATTTGGATTGCATAATCGGCAACACAAATGTTGAAAATTTTGTATTTGCAGCCGTCGTATCACAAACGCCGAAACTCGGGTTGCAAGTCAAATTTTTCGCACCTTGCGAAATCCATTTGTTAATCAACAGCGTTTGCGCTGCCGAAAGACGCGGATAGCCCGCAGGTGGCATTCGACCTCTGGTAATTTGGGTGTATAATTTGGAATTGTTTGGATTGCCTGCTACCACCATATTCGATGCCATCGTTGCGGCGTAAGAACTCAAATTAACATTGCCCGCCCGCGCTGTCGCATTGTGACAACCTGCTTGATTGCAATACGAATTCAAAAGTGGTTGAATGTCAAATTGATAATAGACCGAATCGGGACTGCACCGCCAACCCCACGTGTTGGTGGTGTCAATTACGGGTCCGCCACCGCCGCCCGTTCCACCGCCGCCCGTTCCCGTTCCGCCGCCTGTGTTGAGGGGTTCGGGAAGTTTATGCTTGCAAGATTCGGAGACCAAAAATGCAGTCAAAAGCGAAAAGCAAACAAATAAAATCTTTGAACGTTGCATGATTTCTTTTTTTAGAAATTGTTATTGATAGTTAGTAAAAAATTTGATAAAATATTTTTAAGTAATATTTGATATTTAACAAATAAGCTACTACAAATATACGATGATATTTCTAATTCGGTTGCCTCTGAAAGCTATTTTTGTCAAAAAAATGTCAGTTTTTATTCTAAAAATTTGATATTGCGTAGCAAACCTTCATATTTTGTTCTCTTGACGGCTGATTTTTTGAATATTTTTTGAAAAACCTCGTGCGTGAGGTCTTGCCAATCCGATTTTTTGAGCGTTAACAAATCTTCGTGGGGTTCAAATTTAGGTTCGTTGTGTGGTTTTGAAAACCGATTCCAAG
>JBJOPA010000182.1:0-16361 GCA_046051005.1 Bacteroidota bacterium | reverse complement strand
CCAACGCGGCATCGGCATTTGGAAAAGCATAGACGGCGGATTGACTTGGGCGCAAATTGCCAGTACCAATAATAGTAATTTCCACTACGTTCAACGAGTGGTCGTTGATAAATTGGGGATTGTCTATGCGGCAACACAATCGGGCGTTTATAAATCTACGGATTATGGCGTTTCATGGACAAAAGTATTAGGAACTGGTTTGACGGTTGCGTCGAGTAGCAATAATTTTGCTGACCTCGAAATCGCCGCAGACGGCAGCATTTATGCCGCTTGCAGAGCGCAAGTTTGGAAATCGAGCCGCACCACACACGGCAGCGCAACAGGAAATCTGGGCAACTGGACAAACATCACGCCCGTAGGCGCGGTGACTTGGCAACGCATTGAATTGGCTTGCGCGCCTTCCAATTCGAGCCGCGTTTATGCGCTGGCGCAAGGCTCAAGCAGCAACAATTGTGATGCCATTTATCACTCCGAAAATGGTGGCACTTCTTGGACTTTCCACACGCCGCCTACGATTATTGACCAAGGGTCGAATTCAAATTTCACACGCGGGCAATGTTGGTACGACCTCATGGCGGCTGTTGACCCCAACAATGCCGATGTGTTGTATATCGGTGGCGTTGACGTGTTGCGCACGACGGATAAGGGCGCAACGTGGGGGCAAATCTCGACTTGGGCACGTTTTGCTGCGCCAGCGGCAATGCAAACCGTTCACGCGGACATTCATTATTTAGCCTTTGCAAAAGGGAGTTCTACCCGTGCCATCATTGGTTGTGACGGCGGCGTTTATTATTCAAATAATATTTCGACGGCTCCCTACCCTACTTTTGCGGCTAAAAATTCGGGGTACAATGTTACCCAATATTATGCTGCCGACATTCACCCAACAGCGGGCATGAATTATATCCTCGCGGGTGCGCAGGACAACGGAACGCAAAAAATTACAGGCACGGGCATTGGCGGCAGCACACAGGCTTCAGGTGGTGATGGTGCATTTTGTCACATCAGTCAGAAAGATGCCAATTATCAAATTTCTTCTTATGTTTATTCAAGTTTTTATGTTTCTACCAATGGTGGCAGCAGTTTTTCTAACGTAAATCTGAATGGGGCGGTTGCCCGTCGAGGTGGTTTTATCAACCCAAGCGATTATGACGACGATGCTAATATTTTATATTTTGGTGATGTAGGGGGAACACTCGGCAGCATGTCCAGCGTAGGCGTATCGAATACTTACACAGCGATTTCTTATTCAGCGATTATAGGTAATAGTTTGTCGGCAGTCAAAGTGGACCCCAACACCGCCAATCGCGTTTATGTGGCGGCTTTAAATAAAATTATTCGCATTGACAATGCAAATGCCGCAGCCGCAGCCACCGATGTGACGGGGAATTATACAGGCACGGGAACCATTTCTTCGATTGATGTCCAAACGGGCAATGCCAATCACTTGTTGGTTACGTCTTCAAATTATGGCGTGACGAGCGTTTATGAATCCACCGACGGCGGCACAACTTGGGTTTCTGTGGAAGGAAATTTGCCCGATATGCCCGTGCGATGGGGGATTTTTAATCCTAAAAATGGCGACCAAGTCATGCTCGCAACCGAACTCGGCGTGTGGTCAACCGACAACTTGAACGGAGCCGCTACGCAATGGTTTGTCGATAATATCGGTCTCGGAAATGTGCGCGTGGATATGTTGAAATATCGAACTTCTGATTATACGCTCGTGGCAGGAACACACGGACGCGGCGCGTTTACTGCCACCATTCCCGGCAATTACGTTGCGCCAGTTGTACGTTCAAGCGGACAAAATTTAGAAGCCGCCGCAGGAACACAAGAAATACCTCGATTTGGGGCAAAAAATCCGTCAAATACTGGGGGGGGGCTATTTTCTTGGAATTTTAAGGTATTAAACAATCCATTTGTGGAACAATTGCAAGGAGAATTTTCAGAAGAAATCAATAAAAAATATACCATTATATTGACCGATTTTTCAGGTAGAAAAATGATAGAACAATCTTTTGAGGGCGAATCGGGTCGTCAATTTAGTCTCTATACTGGGGGGGTCGCTTCGGGCAGTTATATTTTAACAATCGTTGTGGCAGGCGAAAAACCACGCAGCCAAAAAGTATGGAAACTATAAAATATTTACACCCTTTTTTAACCTAAATTTTTCTATCAATATAATGAATAATTTTATTTATAAATTTTCACTTTCTGCTGCTCGCAATTGGTGGTGCGGTGTTTTTGCCTTGCTTTTTGCTTCGCACGCGATGGCGCAAGTGGCAAATAATTATAACGTCACGCCGTCAAGCGGTACTTACACGGCATTGACGGGTGGCACAGCAATTTCAAATATTTTGACCGATGATGCCATTTCGGGTGGCGTTGCGTTAGGATTTAATTTTACTTTCGATAATATTGCTTACACCAATGTCTATGTTTCATCAAATGGATTTTTGAGTTTCAACAGCGCGGCGGGAAGCGAGTATCAAAACGAATTAAACGCGAATACGACCAGTCGTCCGCTCATCGCTCCGCTTTGGGACGATTTGAGTGGTTTGGGCGGAACAGCAAAATATCAAACGACGGGCAGCGCGCCCAATCGCATTTTTACGATGGATTGGAACAATTGGCGATGGGACTACAATGCCGCCGCCAATATTTCATTTCAAGTAAAATTATACGAAACGTCTAACAATATCGTCTTTGTTTATGGATATTCAGGCGGTGCGCTCAGTTCGGCTTCGGCTTCTGTGGGTTTGGCAGGCAGCGCGAGCAGCGATTTTGTGTCGCTTTCCAGTCTTGGCACAGCTCCAACGGTTAGCAGTAGTTCCGAAACCTCCGCCATTTCTACTGCGCCCGCAAATGGGCAAACTTACACGTTTGTACCCACCAATTGCTTTTCACCTACCAATTTAGTCGTCAGCAGCATTACCGCAACTACGGCAACCTTGACTTGGAACACCGCCAGCGCAACCAATGGTTATGAATGGAAAATCGTAGCCGCAGGCGCAGGAAGCGGTGCCGCCGCTATTGCAACAGGCACAACGAATAACGCCACGTTTACGACAGCCGTGACAGGCTTGAGCAGTGCTACCAATTACGATGCTTATGTACGTTCCGATTGCGGCAGCAGTGTATATTCGAGTTGGTCGAGTGTGGGCAACTTTCTGACGCTTGCCGTCGCGCAAGCCAATGAAACTTGCGCCACCGCCACCGCCGTTTCCATTTATGCCAACACCGCAACAGGGCAAAGCAATGCTTCAAATGTAGTCGCAGGTGCATTCGATGAGGGCATTGCGGCTCCAATTTGCAACAACACGACTACGAAATATGATGTTTGGTATAAATTCACAACGCCCGCTTCAATTCCCAACAGCATTGTGTTGACAAGTGCCGCAGGAACGGAAACGGACTGGGTGATGGTTTTGTATTCGGGTTCGTGCGCGGGCTTGACGCAGGTGCAATGCAGCGATGATGTAAATGATTTGATGCCACAAATTGAGGCTTGTAATTTAACGCCCAACACCGTTTATTATGTCCGCCTCTATCCGTTGGCGGCGAATACGGCGGCGACTTGTACATTTTGGGCGTATTCGGGCGCGGCTTGTGTCGCTGCACCCGCAAACGACGATTGCGCCAATGCGCCTACGCTTACGACCACCGCAACCGCCGCAACAACCGCAGGCGCAACGGTTAACTTGCTTACCAATTCACTTTGTGACCAATTCGGCGTTCACAACGACGTTTGGTATAAATTTTCGACGGGAACGGGAAATACACGAACCGTCAACACCAACATCAATATCACAAGCGTACAATCTGGGAAAACCGTAAAATTTGGTGTTTACAAAGGCAGTTGTGGAGCTTTGCAAGAGTTGAGCGGTGCCAGTTGTGGCGTAGTGGCGACTTCGGCAACCGCAACGCTTTATGGATTAGAAGAAAACCAGACCTATTATGTGCGCGTTTGGTCGAATACATTGGCAAAGGCAGGAACCTTCAACATTGCCCTTTCGGGCGTAACGCCTTTGAGTTCGTTGACGATTGCAGACGCGGCGACGGCGACGAGTTGTCAAGATTTTACGGAAGTTGTTATCAATACGTTGAACAACAATCGATGGGTTCCACTCATGGACGGCTCAAAAATCGTAGCAGAAATCAATGCAAATGGCAACAATTTGGGCATCGTTTCGGGTAGTTATTTTAGAAATACCGATGTGATACGCACCTTATCGGGTGGTTATTTTTTGGATAGAAATATTGCCATCACTTCGGAAACTGCGCCAAGTTCGGCGGTCAGCATTCGATTTTATTATTCCAATGCCGAATTGACGGCTTTTCAGACGGCATCGGGTGGCGAACCCAATGGCATTGCGCACTACGCGGGCGCGACTTGCGCACTTGTACCGTCGGCGGGCAGCACCAATTTGGCGATGACGCGAAATGTGGCGGCGTTTGCAGGAGCGAATTATGCGCAATTTAATACCCCCAGTTTTTCGGGCTTTTTTGTCGGACCTGCGATTATTACTTTGCCTGTTGAATTGCAAAACTTTGACGTGTTTGCCCAAAATACAGGCAACAAAATCGTTTGGACGACTGCCAGTGAGCGAAATACGGAAAAATTTGTCGTCGAAAGCTCTGAAAATGGAAAAACAGATTGGAAAATCGTAGCGACCCAAAAGGCAAACGGAAATTCAAATAGTCTAATCAATTATTCGGTACTTGATGGTTTCCCGACAAGTTGTATCCGTTATTATCGCTTAAAAATTATTGATGTTGATGGAAAAACCAATTTCTCTAACGTGCGTACGGCGCGGCGCAATGATTGTAACACGACTTTGAAAGTAGTGCCAAATCCTGCGCATCAATCTGTTGATTTGCAGGTGGAAGTAGCGACGGCGCAACCCGTAGAAATTCTGTTGACCGACTTGTTGGGCAGAAAAGTTCTCGCGCAACAACAAAATCTTTTGGAGGGGAAAAGCGTCATTCATTTAGATATTTCAGATTTACCAAATGCGAACTACATCGTTCAATTGCGGTTTGCAAATCAAATCAAAATAGAAAAATTAGTAAAACAATAATTTTTTTATAGTTTATTGATAAAAAATGCCCCCCCCCAGTATATTCGGCATTTTTGAGTAATAATTTTTAAAAAAGACCTTCGTTTCGCGAATACGTGCGAAACGAAGGTCTTTTTTATAATTGATTTTTTTATTATAATCTTATTTTATGATTTCTTAAACAAAGGTTTTGTCGCCAACCAAAATAACGCGGGAAAAAGGTGCATTGGCACAGACAAACCTGCAAACAGTTCAGGCGTTTCGATTTCTACTGGTAAATTAGCCGCAAACGAACCTATCAATGACCCAAATGTCAATACTAAAAATATAATATTAAACCAAATATCCACATTTGAGGGCAGCCATTTTGAAAGAAAATGATAGCCCAATGCCGCCAAAACACAACCAAAAATAGACGAACCCAACATCGAAACAGGATTGATGACCTTTGAAAAATCAACCAAAAACGCTGCCGTATAAGCATAATTATACACCAAACTTGCCACACCCGCCAAAATGCCCGCCGTGATGCCGTGCAAAAATACTTTTTTCATATTCTTTTATTTTTTTATGACGGGAATGGAAATGTCCAATTTTATTTCATTCGATACGCTTTTCGACATGCCTTCCATCGTGCCAACGCCATAATCCAAGCGATTGACGCTGAACGCACCTTTGAACGTATTGCCCGCAAACACAAACGGAATCGTTATCGTTTTTTTCATGCCGTGCAAATCCAACGTGCCTTCTACGGCATAACCGCCACTCGTTTTAGAAAATTTACTCGACGAAAAACCAATCGCTGGAAATTGTTTGGCATCGAACCATTTTTGCCCTTTCGCATGTTTATTTTTTATGCCATTGCCCGTTGTGATGGAACCAACGTCAATGCTCACCGAAAATTTCGAGGCAGACACATTGTTTTCGTCAAAAACGAGGTCGCCCGTCATTTTACTAAACGAACCATCAACCCCTTTACCCGAAAATTTGACGGCAAATCCGTTCGCAATTTGCCAATTGACGGCATTGAAAGTGGTGAATGCTGCGGCGACCAAAGTAGTGGCAACTAAAACTGGAAATACTGCTTTTTTCATTTTTAATCAACTTTTAAAAAATTATTAAAGAAATTAAATTTTACAGCAACAGACATAGATGTTGTTGCCGTGCTTGGCATTCATGTAGATTAAGAAATGATGATTTCCCCTCTTTGAAAGAATTTAACAAGACCGTAAAACTAAAACACAAAATTACTTTTTTTGTTGAACATTAAGTTCGCTTTTATTTTCTCTTTTAAACCGTGCAAAATGCCCCCCCCCAGTATAATTGGCATTTTTGAGTAATAATTTACAAAAAAAAGACCACCGTTTCGCGCATGAGTACGAAACGGTGGTCTTTTTTAAAATCAAATTTTCATATTATTTTCTATAAATTATAAAAAACAATAAAAATATCAAAAACGATAACCAAACATGATATTTGCGCCAGGATTAACATAATCCGTTGCATTAACTGCCGCTTTTTTGGCATCGCTTGCATGTATGGCATCAAGTGCGATGCCCACTTGCAAGGTTGCGCGAGGACTCAACGCGGCTTGATAACCCAATTTTGCACCGATATTCAACCAATTGTAGCGATGGTCAATGGCGTTGAACCGATTGACCGCAATCAAATGCGAAGACAAAATCCCCGCCGAAAGCCCCACATAAAACCCGTTTGTGGCAGTGCGGAAATAATGTCGCCCTTCCACTTCCAAACTCAAATGCCTTCTCGATCCGATAGATGGCAATAAATTAATTCCATAGCCATAGTTGTTTAGGCTATACTGTACATTCAAACTCAACGTTTTTCTTTGTGTAACTGCTTGTTCATAAGCCGCGCAAAAGCCTAATCTTGGCAAAAAGCCCTCCGTCGTCGCTTCATCTTCTGCGGTCAGATAAGTGGTGTAGTGCGTCCCTACTTTTAGAACGCTTTTGCCTGTTTCACTCGTTGCGGATTGGGCGTTGATTTGTGTGGCAGCAAACCCAAATGCTGCCATTAAACATAATTTACGAAATGTCATAGATGTAATATTTTTTATTAGAAAAGTTAACAATATCCTTGCTTCATAACCATTTAGAAAGTAAAGATTCAAAACATAAAAGACCTCAACATCAAATTGGTGATAATATTTATTAACTTTCTATAAAAAAAATTACTCTTTGAGGGAAAATTAGGTGCTTTATACTGGGGGGGGGCATATTTCCATAAAAAAAGCCCTTCGCATGACTACGAAGGACTTTTTTTTTATGGAAAGAAATATCAAAATTTGCTATTTCTCTTATCGAATCAAATTCAATTCTCCACTTTCTACACGGACTTTACCATCAGGCATTTTGATTTTGATGACAAAAGCATAGACATCAGACGGCGCATCGTCGCCACCGATTTTTCCGTCCCAACCGCGATAGTCGCCTGTCGGATTGGTTTCTGAAAATACTTTTTGTCCCCAACGGTTGTAAATTTCCATAGACTCAATGTTCGCCAAACCTTTCCAAAAACAAGGTCTGGTGGCAACATTAAGGTCAAGTGAATTACAGCTGCCGTCGTTCAAAGGCTGCCATCCTGCGCCGTTATAGACTCTCGTGTAAGCCGCTTTTGTAAACATCAACGGACGGAAAGTCGGGTTTTGCGGGTCACCATTTGGCGTAAATGCATTTGGAATCGAATAGTGCGGGAAACGCACGCGAATCTGTGCAAACGCATCTTGCATACAATTGGTTGCAGGATTGATTACTTTCAAAGTGATATTGGCAGCATCTGCACCTGGCACTGTTCCATTGATGAGTTGCGAAATGTTAGCAGTAGAACCCGCTGGGTCGTTGTTAAACGTCCAAGTATAGGTTGGTGTTCCAAAGTTACCCGTCAAATCGGCTTTCAAATTGATGGTTTCGCCCAAGTCATAAATTTTACCGTTTAGGGTATCATTATTGATTTTGATGGCGAAGTTTCTCAATCCATTGACGAAAACGGTATCCGTAGTCGAACAACGGTCGTGGAAATTGTAGGTTGCAATATATCGCGTGGTATCATTGGCAGTTACCGTAATGGTTGCGCCCGTTCTGTTACCAGGATTCCAAACAAAGTTCCCCCCAGTAAATCCAGTAGAAACGGCGGTCAATTGTGTGGTCAATCCGTTACAAAGGCGTACATCGTTTCCTGCATTCACAGAAGCAACCGCCACATTGATGTTGACCGAATCGGTTTTAGAACAGTTAAATCCATTGACTGCGGTAACTCTATAAACGCCCGTTCGGTTTGCCGCTGCCACAAAAGTAGGATTGGCTGCACTGCTGGTATAAGCATTTGGACCCGTCCAAGTATAACTAGTTGCGTCGTTCGAGCTATTCAACAAAACATTATCGCCTACACAAACCGTTGTACGAGTTGGGAATCCGATACTTGGTCTTTGATTTACCCGTAAGGTAGTCGTGACAAAAGTAGGACATTTTCCAGAAGAATCTTTCACTTGGAATTGAATAGTATGTAATCCCAACGGTGGCGAAACAATTCTCAATGTATCAGCCACGCGGTCGGTAATACCCAACGTTGATGCATTCCATTTTGGTTCCGTAGTGGTTGCCAATGGACGATTGCTTCTGAATGTAATATTGTCACCAAAACAAATATTTGGATTTGCAGGCGTGATAGAAATGACTGGCAACACGATAACAGTAACACGAGCCGTATCATTTTTTACACAGCCACCGTTTGTAGAAGTTCTGACGATGTTGTTCAATCCCGGATTGGTCATGAAGATACGCAAGTTGTAAAGCGAATCAGGTGACTGCATGACATTGTTTCCTCCCGACGACCATTTAAAGGTAGCACGTGGGAAAAATACAGGGTCATATATGGGTGATTGCAACAACACCAATGTACCTTGACAAACACTCGTATCAGCAGGACGAATAAAAGTTTGGAATGGCAATGAGTCCACCAACACCAAAGTAGTATCTTTTCTCGAACAACCCGGCAATCGTGCAAAGCTAAAGTAAGTAGTTCTACGAATTGGGCTGACCGTAAGACCGCCACCTACCGCAGGAACATCTACAATAGAACGGTCGGAAGCATTCCAAACAACTGTAGTATTTGACGGAGTCAAACTTGGAGTCAATCGCAAACTAGAACCTTTACAATGTTTAATAGTATCTGGCATTGTCAACTCCAAATTAACGGCATTGTAGGTCACGGTTCTTTGAATGCTACACCCTATGTTTCGGGCAGTCAAAGTATAGACAGTCGGAATAAGTGCTGAAGCAGTCGGATTTGCCAATGAGCTATCATTCAAAGCCGTTGTAGGTGACCAACGATAAGTAACACCCGCCTCCCGCGTAGTATTTCCTAAAACTACGGCACTACCTTTACAGGTATCAATTGTTATATTCGGAATATTGACAACAGGAAATGCGTAAGTAGTAACGACAACACTATCAAAAGATTCACAAAGCCCAGTAGTAGCTCTCAAATAATATTTTGTTGTCCCCGCTGCAGGTGTGACCGATGGATTTACACCTGACACAACTGTTCCTGTCGTAGCCGAACCTTGTCTCCAAACAAATGTAGCACCTGCTTGACTGGTGGGCAACAAATTGAGGCTTGCACCGATACAAATATTAGAGTCGCGTGATACGCCTCTATTGAACGTAGCCACTCTGTAAGCTGGCGCAAAACTATTGTTTACTGTAATCGTAAAAGTAGCTGTACGTGTACACGTAGGAGTTACCATTGTTACAGTAAACGTTTTAACACCTGGACTCATGGCGACATAACGTGGATTACCACAGTTAGAACAAGAAAGCGTATCCATAGTCGCGCCTGTACCCAAACCTGTTGTTGTCCAAGTCCAAGTTACACCTGGAAGATTGCGACCTACATTGAATATTAAATCTTCACCCAAACAAATCGTTTGATTTTGTGGCGCACTAAATGTATTTACCACAACATTGGTCGTGAAGACGCGACTTGCACAAGCACTGCGCACAGTAACACGGTATCGAGTATCTTCTGCTGGGCTAACGGTAATTTGTCGGCTTGAAATCGTACCTGCGGTGATACCTGTTGCAGGTGACCACAAATAAGAAGCCTCCCCCCCAGTAACAGCGAGGTTTACAGTCTGTCCTGTACAAATCGAAGTGTCAGGTGTAGAACCTAAAGTAACAACACCAGTTGACAATACACCAGGCGTAGTACCCGCAAAACTCATCGAAATACCACCATTTACAATCGAATTACTAAAATCCGAAAGCATGACTACATAATATTTTCCTGGCACAACCGTAATCGGACGAACAACGCCGTCTCCACCTGCACCTTCACAATCATCTGCTACTGTAGAACCCGCACCTGGATTACCCGTAGGAACCACACTTGCCAAACCTGTAAACGGTCGAGAAGCCGCAAAACTGTGACGAGATGGAATATTGTTACGAGTGAAGCGACAAATCTGGCTTGCAGAATCAATTGGTCCCCAAGCGTGGAAGTCAATATCACCACTACCGCCAGGAGCCGCTACCAAAAAGTTAAACTGACCAGGTCCTTCTGCTTTAAAGAAGAAAAACGCCTTTGAGTTCGTTTGATTCACATCAGTAGTTTGGCAAACAGGGCGATTCGCTACATTCAAAAATGTATTGTCATTTGGTCCCAACAACACTTCTATACTGTTGGCATTCGTAATAGAACATGGTCCAACAGACAATGCTGTGCTACAATCACTATTCGCAGGAGCGCGACAAGTAACCGTATCAATACGTAAACTAAATGGTGTACAACCCGCAGGACGGGTTACCACAAAGTAATAGTCCGCAGGAGTTTCAAGTGCTAAATATGGAATCACTGCATTACCAGCAGTACCACTTGCCGCACCCATATAGACACGACGCGAGGCATCAGTAGGACAATTCTGAATTACACCAAGATTGGTTCCTAACTGCGCACCCAAAACAGATACGTTGATACAAAGCGGAGTTGCACCCGTATGCGTATAACGGAACATGTGGTCACGACCCAATGGGCTTGAAATCACTGCAGTTCCAGCAGAGCCTAACGTATCTATCAAATTTATATCATCACAAGTAGAAGCTGGAATACCTATCGTAGCCGTTGGAATAGCAGCTGGCAATATTATCTCAGGCGAGGCACACGTCGTAGGTTGTTGCGTCGGACAAGGTGTGTTAGAACACGCCCAGTTCAATTTGAAACCAACTGTATTTGAACCACTTTGCGGTGGCGGAATCGTAGTGGCATCAGAACGGAAATTGAAAGACACACAACCACCGCTACGCGCATAAAGCGAAATGCGATTTGCTACTGCCCCATCAATCGAACCACTCAACACATCAATTCTCGTAGAATCCGTATTCGTTGGGTTTACGTCCCAAATCGTCAAACGGTCGCCAATCGTACCCGTAAACGTTTGCAAGTTAATCGAGTCAATCGTTACCGTTATACATTGATGTGGAGCCGTTGGACATGCACGAAAATTAAAATTTTCGTTATGGTTATAACTACCACCCGCACCAGCAGTAACGCTGCCGCCACCACCACCAGAGTCATAAAGCGTACCATTACAAACGGCGACTTCACTCACAATGCCGCCTATATTGAATACAGGTGGAATGTCTTTCACGCAAAGCGCAAAAGTTCCCGCAAACGCCGCCAAAGACGGAGACCAGTCATTGACCCGCAAAAAATATTCGCCTGGCAACAAACCAAATTCACGCAAACGAACCGTCGTCAAGTTGGCTGTCGGAGCTGTCGTGGCACAGTCTATTTCGTTGAAGAAATTCGACGAGCAGTCACCGCGATAAATCGCGATTTGCGGATTGCGAATAGTGCCTGCACCCGTCCCGTTCAAGGTAATTTCTACATTCCCATCGCTTGTCGCAGGGATTGTAAATTTAAACCATACATCGCGGCTCGTGATACCACCATTGAAACAACTCGGAGAGTTGACGGGCAAAACAGACGATGCCGTTGCATTCGCACTCGTGTACTCCGTCGTTGGACAAGTACCAGTCGAAGGCAAAGGCGTGCCTAAATTGATTGCGCCGCTACAGTTATCGTTCGCAGGTTGCGCCAACGCGAACGTGGCAACAAATGCCAATACTAAGGTAAAAAAATGCTTCATCAGCCTGAATTTTGTTATTAAACCATTTTCAGTTACACGGATGTCCATACCGTTTGATACTTTACTTTGATTAAGTAAAAAATTTTTCAAATTCAAAACGTTTATATATTTTTTGATTAGACAAAACTTTTCGACAAACAAGAATATAAAATAAATATAAAAAATAGAAATAACCTCAAAAAAGGCTACCCCCCAGTATATTTCAATTTTCAAACCCCATTTCCGACATTTTTTAAAGGATAGACAAAGCGTCTTATCTTTTCTTTTACAGAAAAAATACCATATAAAATAATGAAAAAGGTTTTATTAAAATTTTATTAAAACAACGCTCAAAAGAAAATACAAACCAATGCAAATCGGTTGCCTAAATAAATTCCATGCAAAAAAACTAATTTTATTGCATATCTCAACTATCATTTGCAAATTATTATAAAAAAAAAATAGGTTAATGATTTGTAAATACGCTTTTTAAGCCCTTTTTGCCCTATTTTTCTCCTTATTTTTCATTTCTACATCGCCAACGTTACTTTTCCGTCGCCCATTTCTACCTCCATTTCGCCTCGACGATTCAACAAAGTCAACAACGCTTCGCCCAAGAGTTCGCGTCGCCAGTCGTTTTCGCGGTCGTCAAAAATATCTTCGCCAGGTTGCGCGTAGGTCAAATCTGATTTATTCATCACCAAACTCGACGCAACGCCCGCCTCGACGCAACGATATTTCACCAACGCATGCAAAATTTCCATCGAAGCCTGTTGTTTTGCCGATTCATTCGCACTCGGCGGTGGCAATTTTTTCAGCGCATCAAGTTCTGCTTGCGTAATTTCTTTCTTGAAAAGACGGTCAAAAACTTGCCACAACTGCTCCACGATATGATTCGGAACCGTCCGATTGTCTAACAAAGCTTGCTTGCCTGCATCTACACCCCGCACAATCGGCGCAATGTGTTTCGCTGCCAAAATCATTTCTTTACCCCAATTCAGCCGCATCGCTTCCTCGCGTCGCCATTCGTAGAGACGCAGCAAAAATGCTTGTTTTTGAGGACGCAAACCATTCATCAACGTCGAAGCCAATGCTTCGCTGTGTGGGTCGCGGTGATAAAATTCGGCGTGTTCCCATTTTTCAAATTCCGACTTTGCCCAATGTATTCGATTTTTGCGACCTAATTTATATTGCATTTTTTCATACAAACGCAACAACGGAGCCACATCATTCAAGGCATATTCGATTTGTTGACGCTTCATCGGGCGTGCTTCCCAGTCCGCCACCACATAGGTTTTGTCCAACTGAATGCCCAACTCACCGTCCACCAAACGCTGAAAAGAAACTGGATAGCCGTAACCCAAAAAGCCCGCCGCCAATTGCGTGTCGAACACATTTTTAGGAACAATTCCAAAATTTTGATACAACAAACGGTAATCGTTTTCCCCCGCGTGCGTAATTTTCAAAATCGAACGATTTTCCAACAACCCCAACAAAGGAGCCAAATCCTTAATGCGAATCGGGTCTATCAAAAAATAGCCATGTTCGCTCGCAATTTGTACCAAACAAAGCAACGTATAATAGCGTTTTTCGCCAATAAATTCCGTATCAAACGCCAACCATTTCACGGTCTCGTGTTGTGTCGCAAACTCGGCAAGTGACTCCGCCGTATCAATCAGTAAGTACGGCAATTTCGTCTTTTGCTGCATATAACTCTTAAAAATATATTTTTTTGCTAATTCCCAAGCCAAATTATGTCAAAATGACTCGAAAACATCAAAATCTAAAAACGTGTTTCGATTCTTTTTTGTCGCCCAAATAAAACCCATAAGACAAAAAATTTCACAAAATTAATAAATTAAATCGTACTTTTGTCTGTTTTAAAATAAAAATAATATAAATTTATTTGTCAAAAAATACCCCCCCAGTATTCCGACCTTTTTTTTGCCTCTTTTTTTTTTATTCAAATTTTTTATTCAAAAAAAAAATACAAACAAAAGCAGCGTTTTAAAACCACGACGGGTCTGACCATTTGTGGCGCGTTTTCTGTTTCTTCGTTTTTAAAAAAATCTCATAAAAATGCCCCCCCCCAGTATTCGCATCATTTTTTTCAAGAAATATTGCCAAAACCACTTAAAATATTAAAATTTTGACAGAACAAGACCTCATAAAAGGCTGTATTGAAGAAAATCGGCAGACGCAGCGATTGCTTTTTGAGCGATACGCGCCCCGTTTGCTCACCGTTGCCCTCCGATATGCCCACCACAGAGCCGAAGCAGAAGACTTGTTACAAGATTCTTTTGTTAAGATTTTTAATAATGTCAAAAATTTTGAAAATAAAGGCTCTTTTGAAGGTTGGATGCGGCGAATTGTCGTCAATACCGCATTAAAAAATTATCAAAAACTCCGTTTTCAACGCGAGGAAATTGGACTCGAACGCGCTCCCGACCAAAATGTCGCGCCCAGTGCCATCGCAAATATGGGCGAAGCGGAGCTGCTTGCCGTCATCGCAAAACTGCCCGACGGATACCGAATTGTGTTCAATATGGCTGCCATCGAAGGCTTTTCTCATGCCGAAATCGCACAACATTTGGGCATCGAAGAAAGCACCAGCCGCTCACAACTCACAAAAGCAAGGTCAATGTTGCAACGTTTTTTGAAAGAAATCGAAACCAGTGAACAAAAAAGAACCCAAACAAAAACACAAATCGAAGATAAAAAAACAATTGCCAAACGTTTTCTCGGAAATCTGGCAATCTTCTTTTGATAAAATTTCCTATTTATAAATAATTGAAAATTCAATTTCTATAAATAATTAAAAATATAAATTGATAAATTATGGAAAATTTTGACAATAATTTTTTAGATGAACAATTTCGAGCGCGACTCGAAAACCATGCTTCCGATGTGCCGCCCCAACTATTCGACCGCATCATGCGCGAGCGGGAACGGGCGCGCCCAGTCGCGTGGTGGCGTTGGACTTTTTTGGGCATTTCATTGTTGACCTTTGCGGGCGCGGCGATGTGGTATTTTGCAACGCCCAAAACCGTCGAAACCGCATCAAACGTTCGCCATGAAAATGACGTTGAAAATATTGGAAAAAATTTGAATCCCGCGTCTAACGAAGTCATCAAAACGACGGAGACAAACGACCAAAATATTTCCCAAAAACCAAATTTTTATAGCCAAACGGAGCAAAATGTTGAGAAAAAAATGGAGAAAAATGGAGAAAAAATTATTGTAAAAAATGATTTCAAAAATATTACTCCAAAAAATATTTCAAAAAATAGTATTCCAAAAAGTGGGACGGAAAATTTGAATCAACAAATTGAAAAAAATATAGAAAAAAATATTGAAAATCCGAATTTGCTGACAAAAAATGCCCCCCCCCCAGTATCTGACGCGATTCGGACGACTGAAAATGGCATTTCGAGCATTTCCGTCGCGCAAAGCGCAACAAAACAGCCGCAAACCACGCCATCTACGCAAGGAATTGGCTTTTCGCCGATGACCTTGTCGCCACTTCCGTTGATTGCAAAGTCGTTGTTATCTACTTCTGCACCTACAAAAACACCCATTTTGAAACTATTAGACGAAGGTTGTTCGAGTTTCGGCAAAAAGCGAAACGGACGCATGACGTATCCACAAAATTCGTTTTTGATAGATATTTATGCCTCGCCAGATGTTGCGATGCGCCGTTTTTCTGACCGAACAAATGAAGGAAATGCCTATTTGAACACCCGAAAACTCAGCGAAAAACAATGGTATGCGTTCAGCGCGGGTGCGCGTTTGTCCTACATTTTTTCAAATGGATTTGCCGTTCGCGCAGGCGCGCATTACGGACAGGTGAACGAAATTTTTAACTTTCAAGCATCGGATTCGTCTTCGCGTGAAACCTTAACGAAAATTGAAATTCGCAACAGTTCGGGACAGGTGATTCGGATAGATAGTTTCATAACAGTTGAATACGGTTATCGCAGAATAGTGACACATAATCGCTATCGCTCATTCGATATTCCTGTTCAAATTGGCTATGAATTTCATTTGTCGCGTACGTGGAATATGGGCATCAATACGGGCGTAAATTTCAATATTTCGTCGTGGAACAAAGCACAAATCCTCGACGCAAACGGACAACCCGCTTTTGTTTCAAG
>JBJOPA010000181.1:0-4053 GCA_046051005.1 Bacteroidota bacterium | reverse complement strand
AAAATCGCTCGATTGGGCGGCAAAACAATTTGAAAAACGCAACATCAAAATAGAAGGCTTCTTTGCAAAAGATTTTTTTGAATCAAAACCTATCAAAAACAGCTCAGATACTGGGGGGGGGGCATTTCACGAGATTTCGGTTGACCCGCATTTTGTTTTAGAGATTTCTGAAGATTGGAAAACCTTTGACGATTACCTAAACGCCTTTCATGCGAAGGCGCGCACCCGCGCACGACGCGCCGAAAAAAAGATTGGCAATCTGGAACTTAAAAATTTTAATGAAGAACGCATCATCGCTTTCAAATCTGAAATAGAAGGTCTTTATACGCAAATTAGTGAAAAAGCAAATTTTAATTTATTCAAACTTGATGGCGATTATTTTTTAAAATTTAAACAACACTTTCCAGCCGATTTTCAGTTGTTTGGCTATTTCAAAACCGAAAATGACGAACGAAAATTGGTCGCATTTTTCACCACCATTCGCAACGGCGAGGAATTGGAAGCCCACTTTTTGGGTTACGACAAATCCGAAAATCAAGAATATCAATTGTATTTAAATATTTTATTTCAAATTATTCGCGTGGGCATCGAATCGGGTGCGCAGCGAGTCGTTTTTGGTCGCACGGCTTCTGAAATCAAAAGTTCGGTAGGTGCGCAAGCGCATCATTTAAAACTCTATTTTCGACATCGCCGCACTTGGATAAATCGTCTATTTCCGTTCATTTTCAAACGACTTGCGCCCAATTCTGACTTTGAACCACGCAACCCGTTCAAAGCCGAAATACTATAAAAATAATTGATTATCAACGAACTACGTACTTTCAATTTTTGCCATATTTTGCCAATGTCCACGCAATTTCATTGCCTTTTCGATGACATCGCGCACACAACCTTTTCCGCCATGAAACGGCGAAATATAAGTTGCCACTTCTAAAATTTCAGGAACTGCATCGGCAGGCGCGCAAGGCAAAACGACATGTTGCATGACTTCCCAATCAGGAATATCGTCGCCCATGTATAACGTTTTTTCTGCATCCCAATTATTTTTTCTCATCATTTCTCGAAAAACCGTCAACTTGTCGCTCACACCCGAATAAATTTCGGTCACGCCCAAATCCAAAAAACGCTTTTCCACGCCCTTCGACCGCCCGCCCGTGATGATGGCAATTTGATAGCCTTGCGTGAGCGCGTATCGCACCGCGTAGCCGTCGCGTGCGCTCATGGTGCGCAGCAACTCGCCCGATTCCGTCACCAACATGTTATTATCCGTAAAAACACCATCTACATCAAAAACAAACGTATTGATTCTTTTAAAATATTCCAATACATTTGCATAAACAAACTGTTGGTCTTGCGATTTAATTTTCATTTTTTTTATTATTTATTCTTTCAAAAAATCGGATAAAAAAGTTCACAAAATTAGTAAAAAAACAGGTCACTTCCTCCATTCGGGGGGATTTGAGGGGGGAATTACTGGGGGGGTGCTTTTTTTTGCTTTAAAATCAGCATTTTATGTATAAAAAAATCTTCGCGTGTATGTTGTACACGCGAAGATTTTTTTTGTAAAAACATTATGGTTTTAAATAATTATTGAGCCAACCGTAGAAAGCACGATACCAAAGCACCGAGTTTTGCGGCGTTGAAATATGATGTCCTTCATCGGGAATCAGCAACATTTTTGAAGGAATATTTCGCAACTGCGCCGCCTGAAAAGCCTGAAAACTTTCGGCTTCGGGAACTCGAAAATCGCGTCCGCCTTGCGTAATTAAAATTGGCGTATCCCAATTTTGAACAAATTTGTGTGGAGAAAATTGCTCATATTGTTTTTTAAATTCTGGCTTCCAATACGCGCCCATATCCCAATCCGAAAACCAAACTTCGTCGGTCATGCCATAAAAAGATTCCATATTAAAAATTCCTGCGTGCGAAACAAAGGTTTTGAAACGTTTTTGATGGTTTCCAGCCAACCAAAACACCGAATATCCACCAAAACTTGCGCCCACCGCAGCGCGTCGCGTCGTGTCCACAAACGGTTCGCGAGAAACGTCGTCCACCGCCGAAATCAAGTCGCGCATGGCTTGACCGCCCCAATCGTGGCTAATCGAATCGTTCCAAGCCTGCCCAAAACCCGGCATTCCGCGCCGTGACGGATAGACCACAATGTAGCCTTGACTTGCCAAACATTGCACATTCCAACGATATGAAAACGATTGAGAAACCATAGATTGCGGTCCGCCTTGACACAACAACACGAGCGGATATTTTCGAGCGGGGTCAAAATCGGGCGGCATAATCGTCCAAACCAACATTTTTTTATTGTCCGTCGTTCCCACCATGCGCGAGCGCACGTCGCCACGTTTCACATCTGCCCAAATTGCTTGGGTTTCAAAAGTCAATTTTTGAGTTTCGCCGTTTTGAACGCCGATGGCATAAATTTCAACGGGTTCGCTCATCGAATGACGCATGGCAATTAAACGCCGATTGATGACCTCAAAACCCGTAAAATCGAACAATCCGCTTGTAATTTGGCGAATTTTTCGGCTTTGCAAGTCCACGCCACACAATTGGCGCGTTCCAGACGAGTCGTTGATGAAGTAAACGACTTTGGCATCGAGGCTAAATTTCGGGCTATTGGCGTTCAAATCATATTTTTCTGTCAACTCTACACGTTGTCCATTTTGCAAATTTTGCAACATAATTCGGTTGCGGTCGGCTTCAAAACCGCCGCGTTCCATGCTATTCCAAACCAAAAATTGGCTGTTGGGCGAAAAACTCGGCTCTTGGTCATAGCCCAAATTGCCTTCGGTAACGTTGCGCGTGGTTCTGTTGATGACATCAAATAAGTAAATATCTGAATTTGTAGATTGACTCAATGCCGTTCCATTCACTTTTCTACACGTATAGGCAATCGAACGACTATCGGGCGACCAACAAATTTGTTCCATGCCACCCGACGGTGACAACGGCGCGTCGTAAGGTTGATTTGCCATGATGTTGAACGGTTCGCCCACCAAACGGCTATTCATATATTCAGAAATAAAAATATTACTTCTTTTTTGATTGTCCCATGATTTCCAATGTCGGTACATCAAACCGTCTGCAATTTTCACTTTTGCAAGCGGCAAATCGGGATAAATATCTTGCGGCGTGTCGAAATATTTCACGTCGGCGGTAAACAAAATTTGCTTTCCGTCGGGCGAATAAGAAAATCCGTTCATCGGAATATCCGAAACTTGAAACGCCGAAGTGCCATCTGGATTGATTTCAAAGAGCTTATCTTCATTCAAAAAACCAATTTTTTTGCCGTCGGGACGGAAGCGCGCACCCGTGTGATGCCCATCGCCCGTTGTCAATTGACGCGGTGCGCCGCCTGCCACATTCACCGAATAGAGATGTGTTTTGCCCTTATTTGTTTCCAAATCGTAGGTCGTGACGCTATAAATGACCGTTTGACCGTCGGCAGACGTGGTTTCGAGGTTCACACGCGGAATTTTCCACAACTTCTCGGGAGTCAGTTTTTCGGTTTGCGCAACGCTCATAGAAACAGAAAAAATAAATATGAAAAATTGAGTTGAAATGAAAGCCAAACTCGTGTTTCGATTCCTTGAAAAAAGGAGGCGATGAAAATACGAATGGAACAAAAATTGTGTTCGACGCATAGCAAAATCAGATTTGTTTTTTAAATAAGATGTTTCTCTTAGCATATTGAAAAAATATTTTATTTGATGGGCTTTTTTTTAGGAATTTGACGAATGGCACAAAGTTACGTCAATTGCTGCAAAATTACCAATTTTTAGCGTCTCAAAATTTGCCTTTCCGATGAAAAAAAGCTACCCCCCAGTATTTTCCCCCCTCAAATCCCCCCGAAGGGAGGAAGTAAGTCATTTTTGACAAAAAAAAGACATTAATTCTTACAAAATCAAGTTTTTATATTGTTCAAAAATCGCAATATCCGAAAAATGCGTGGCTAATGTTGCTTGATTTTCTGCAATTTCTGTTGCCGACAAAGGCGTGGTTTCCGAAAACGATTGACGAAAAGAATAAATACCATGC